>JAJRZI010000089.1 GCA_024275295.1 Gammaproteobacteria bacterium
CTCGCACACAGGCCAACTAAACAACCACCGGCTAAGGCGGGTGGTTTAAACCTTTTAATGGAAAATATCAAAGGGATCTTAGCAGTCAGTTTTTGCTAAAACAACAGCCCCTTCTGACACAGTATTCTTACTGCCTTTTCGAGGTGAAAATGATTTGCTCGCGTATACTTGCGTCCACAAGGTGAGTTGCGGAAAGGTAAATCAAGCTAAGATTATCTTGCTTGCTATCTGGTGTTCAATATGTGAACATGCCTCCCCAATTATGACTAGTGAATATGAACAGAAGTTGCATTATCAGCTTTTTAAGTTGATAGAGCAGAATCCTGATGTCAGCCAGCGCCAGCTTGCTCAGCACTTGGGGTTGAGCCTGGGGAAGCTGAACTACTGCATGCGCGCTTTGATTACCAAAGGGTTGGTGAAGGTTAAGAATTTCCGGGGTCATAACAATAAACTTGCTTACACCTACCTGCTGACCCCCAAGGGAATCGAAACAAAAATCAGAATGACCTATCAATTCTTCCAGCAGGCTGAGGCGGAGTATGAGTCGTTGAAGCAGGAGGTTGAGCGTCTTGGGCAGAGTGATGCGGAAAAAACTTGATGTTGCATTGCATAGAGCCATAGTCCGGTTGCTGTATATTTTTGGGTACTCAAGAGGGGCAAATTGATGTTTAAAGTCATCCAGGGGCGGAAAATTCGCCTTGCCATTGTGGGTTGTGGCCGCATTTCGCGTAACCATTTCGGCTCGATTGAGCAGTACCCGGCAGAGTTGGAGCTGGCTGCTATATGTGATGCTGATTCTGGTGTGCTGCAAAAATACCAGCAGCAGTATGGGGTGAAAGGCTACCAGCAGATGGAGGAGATGCTGGCTCAAGAGGAGCTGGATGCTGTGGTGCTCTGTACTCCAAGTGGTCTTCACCCGGAGCAGACAGTTCTTGCTGCCAAACATCGTGTCCATGTCATCACTGAAAAACCTATGGCCACACGCTGGCAGGATGGGCTACGCATGGTCAAGGCATGCGATGAGGCAAAGGTCAGGCTCTTTGTTGTAAAACAGAACCGCAGAAATTCTACATTGCAGCTATTAAAGCGCGCGGTAAAGGAGGGGCGCTTTGGCCGCATCTATATGGTTCATCTCAATGTATTCTGGACCCGCCCACAGGCGTATTACGATACAGCAAAATGGCGTGGCACCTGGGAGCTGGATGGTGGTGCTTTTATGAATCAGGCCAGTCACTATGTTGATCTGCTGGATTGGCTGATTGGTCCGATTGAGCGGGTGCAGGCCATGATGGGTACCCTGGATCGAAATATTGAGGTGGAAGATACGGGTGTACTGAATGTGCGTTGGCGCAATGGCGCATTAGGTTCGATGGCCGTCACTATGCTGACCTATCCTAAAAATATGGAAGGCTCAATCACCATTCTTGGTGAAAAGGGTAGTGTTCGTATTGGTGGTGTAGCTATCAATGATATTCAACACTGGGAGTTTGAAGAGCCGAAAGATTATGATGAGCAGGTCAAAGAGGCCAACTATGAGACCACCTCCGTCTATGGTTTTGGTCACCCGCTCTATTATAGGAATGTGATTGATGTGCTGCGGGATAATGCCAAGGTAGAGACGGATGGTCGCGAAGGTCTAAAGACGCTTGAGGTTCTGATTGCGGCTTATATCTCCGCTCGGGATGGCAATACCGTAGCGCTGCCGCTGGAGTATTAGCAATGGATTATCAGGCGCATGAAACAGCGATTATTGACGCGGGCGCGTCAATTGGTAAAGGCTCCCGTATCTGGCATTGGGTGCACATCTCTGCGGGTGCTGTTATTGGTGAGGCCTGCAGCTTTGGTCAGAATGTCTTTGTCGGCAACCAGGTCAGAATCGGCAATAATGTCAAAGTCCAGAATAACGTTTCAGTCTATGACAATGTGACTCTGGAGGATGATGTATTTTGCGGCCCCAGCATGGTTTTCACCAATGTCTACAACCCCCGCTCTGCCATCTCTAGAAAAGACGAATATCGCAACACCCTGGTGAAAAAGGGCGCCACTCTGGGCGCTAACTGCACCATTATCTGCGGTACAACCATAGGCGAATATGCCTTTGTTGCGGCGGGCGCCGTCATCAATCGTGATGTCGCCCCTTATGCGCTTATGGCCGGTGTGCCTGCCCGGCAGATTGGCTGGATGAGTGAATATGGCGAAAGGCTGGATCTACCAACAGAAGGCAAAGCGGAAACCATCTGTCCCCATACTCAAAATCGATATATCCTTATTGGGAATAGGCTGGAACAAAAGCAGGCGTAAGCTTGCATCAAATATTGCGCACAAATCTCCTTTAATATTTTGAGGTAACAAAATGAGGATACAGGCGAAGTGGAAAAATGGGGCTTTCTATCCCATTCAACCCCTTACAATGAAACACAAGCTAATAATGATTGATGTGCCAGACAATGAGATTGCTGAGGGGATAGCGGAGCAAGAGGTAACAAATTCAATCACTGAGCCCAGCTTGTTGGATCGCTTTGAGCAGATACTGGAGCCATACCGAAAGCAACTCGCTAAAGGGAGTCCATTTACTGAACACGATTATAAAGAGATGCAGCACGAACATCTGGAGTAAAAATATCTTGGCAGATCCAAAACATCTAATCCTTGACGTTAACGTCATAATTGATCTGTGGCTTGAACAGAACTCATTTCTGGCAACAAGAACTCTGTTTAAGCATTGTGAGAGCAATGACCTCAGGCTATGGGTGGCTGCTGCCTCACTGAACACATTGGATTATGTAGCTCGCTACGCATTTAAACGCAATGGCCTCTCGCCGGAAGCAACAGCAGAAATTGTACCGCGCCTTGTTCATGAACTGGTTTCTACAGTTGGTATATTAACAAGCCATGGCTACGAACAAGCCAAAATATACGCAGATTCAAGCGACTTCGAAGATGCACAAATCGCAGCTTCAGCACGTAGCCTAAGTGGACAACCTGTCTGCGTCATCACCGAAGACAAGACATTTGATACCCTTGATGAAATCCAGAAAAAGCGGCCCAAAGAGGCGGTAGAGTGGGCTCTGAATGATAAAGGCGAGACGCTCTCACAAAAGACAAATATCTCATTTATTGATCTTGCGGCACAGCAAGCCATTATTCGTCCAGCAATAGAACAAGGTATTGAAAAGATATTACGGCATGGCCGTTACATCATGGGGCCGGAGGTAGCCGAACTTGAAGAGCGGCTGGCAGACTTTGTGGGCGTGCAGCATGCCATCGGTGTATCCAGCGGAACAGATGCACTGTTGATTGCCATGATGGCATTGGGCATTGGTCGTGATGATGAGGTAATAACTACCCCATTCAGCTTTATAGCAACAGCAGAAACCATTGCCCTGCTGGGCGCAAAGCCGGTCTTTGTTGATATCTGCCCGGATACCTACAATATCAATCCTGCTTTGATCGAGGCAGCCATTACTCTGCGAACCAAGGCCATTATGCCCGTATCGCTTTATGGTCAGTGCGCAGATCTTGATGCCATTAATGCCATAGCAAAAAAGCACAGCCTGCCTGTAATTGAGGATGGCGCACAGAGCTTTGGTGCAACCTACAAAGGCAGACAATCCTGCGGACTCAGCACCATCGGCTGTACCAGTTTTTTTCCATCCAAACCACTGGGAGGCTACGGTGATGGGGGTGCCTGCTTTACCAATGATGATGCATTGGCCAAGACAATGCGCGAGATTCGAGTGCATGGTCAGGATCGCCGCTACCACCACCCACGGATAGGAATCAATGGCCGGCTGGATACCCTGCAAGCCGCTGTGTTGCTGGCAAAATTGGACATTTTTCCAGATGAAGTCAAGGCGCGGGCAGAGATTGGTGCTCATTACTCGGAAAAGCTTAAAGATGCTGTAAGTGTTCCTTTTATAGAACCACACAACAGCAGCGTCTATGCCCAATACACGATTCAGGTTGATGCACGCGAAACAGTGTTAGAGCAACTAAAAGCAGCACAAATACCAACTGCTGTACACTATCCTGTGCCACTGAACAGACAGCCTGCTCTCCAGTGCGATGAGAGATTTGAGCAGAGCGAATATGCTGCAAACCGGGTGATGAGCCTGCCAATGCACCCCTATTTTTCTGAGTCGGATCAGGACAGGGTGATTGAAGTGATCCTTTCGTTATAGCGCCTCCTGATTAATAGTATAGGTAAACAGCAGTATGACTATTTCAAAAATATGCCAAATTCTTGATAGGCATGCTGAGCTTGAACTGGCGGTACTTGTTGGAAGCCGGGCTGAGAAGCGTGCACGGCCTGGCAGTGATTGGGATATTGCAATCCAATGGAAGCGTGAAATAACAATGCTTGAAAATCTGGCCAACACAGAAAGACTGCGGCATGAACTGGCAGTGGCGTTGGGTGTTGGCGAGGACGATGTCGATTTGATTGATCTGCCGCGTGCCAAACTTGCCATGCGTGCCTTGGTTGCGGAGACTGGCGTACAATTGAAAGGGGAGGATAGCCTGGCATGGAATCACTTTCTGGGGCGTACATGGCGTGAATTGGAAGCCTATGAATGGGAAAAACAGCATGCGGCTTGATCTCTACCAGATAGAAACGGCACAAGTTGCAAGAGAGCAAGGCTCCCTGCTTGATGAAGCATGTCAAAAATTATCCAATGGAGAGGCGCTTTCACGTTTGGAGCAAAATGGCGTATTGCATGCGCTGCAAGTACTGATTGAAAATGCGATAGGCAAAGCAAAGCAGATACTAAAGGCAAGAGGCGAACCTGTGCCGGTATCGGCCTATGATGCCCTTGCATCGCTGGCGCGCATGGAGGTGATTTCACCAGCAGATCTGCCAGCATGGAATGCGGCTATCGGGTTGCGAAACCGCATCGTCCATGAGTATATGAATATTGATATAGAGCGCGTGCTTGAGCTTGTTCAAGTGGATCAGCACAGATTTGTAACTGAATTTTTGTTGGCTCTAATACCTGAGTAAACGATTGAAAACCAAAGGTAAGTACGATTTTATAATTCTGGGTGCCGGTATTATTGGGTTGGCAGTGGCTCGTGAGCTAAAGCAGCGCGAGCCTGATGCCACCATCCTGGTTTTAGAAAAGGAGTCCTGCCCCGGGAAACATGCCAGTGGCAGAAACAGCGGCATACTACACTCAGGCATCTACTACCCCACTGAGTCCCTGAAAGCAAAGGTTTGTGCTGCTGGGTCAGAGGCCATGGCCGCCTATTGCCAAGAACACGGGTTGCCACTGCAAAGGGTTGGCAAGGTGGTTGTGCCGACCTGTGTAGAGAATGATGCACAGGTTGACCTGCTGTTGCGTCGAGGTAAGGCAAATGGCGCACGCGTCAGCCTGCTGGATGAGGCAGAGCTGAAGGAGATTGAGCCTGCCGCTCATACGGCCACCGGGCGCGCCCTGCACTCACCAGATACGGCAATCATTGACCCGCTTGCTATCCTGAAGCATCTGGTCTCAATGCTTGAACAGCAAGGTGTGGGCTTTGCTTTCTCTACCGCCTGCACAGCGGTTGATGGAGAGAAGCAGAAGCTGTTTTGTGATGCGGCCTGTTTTGAATATGGCCATCTTTACAATACCACAGGACAGTACGCCGACCGGATTGCAAAGCAGTTTGGCGTGGGTGAGCAGTACACATTGATCCCCTTTAAGGGGCGTTACTATAGTTTGTCTCCAGACTCTGGCATCAAAATCAATGGCCTGATATATCCTGTGCCGGATTTGAATGTCCCTTTTTTGGGGGTGCATTCGGTAAGAAATATTGCAGGGGAGAGCTATTTTGGCCCTTCAGCTATGCCTGCTTTTGGTAGAGAGAACTACCATGCTCTGAAGGGTATCAATGCCACTGATGCAAGTGAGATCAGCTATCGGATTATGCAGCAGTATTGGCACAACCAGCAAGGCTTTCGGCAACTACTGCATGAAGAGGCGGGGCGATTAATGAAGTCGCGTTTTGTTGCTGCAGCCAAGGTGCTGGTACCCAAGCTGGATGCCTGGATGCTCAAACCCAGCCAAAAGGTAGGCATTCGCCCTCAGCTGTTAAATACACAGACACACAAGTTAGTTATGGATTTTATGGTGCTAAGGAAAGAGAATACCACCCATGTAATGAATGCCATATCTCCTGCATTTACCAGTGCTTTTGCTTTTGCCCCACTGGTTGTTGATGCGGTTGAATAAATTGCCGGGAGCAATTTATCAGGTAAGCCCTGCAGGGGTGAGCACCCAAAACACTCGTTCCACTCACGGGGCAGGCTCCCTCATGGAGAGCCTGCCCCGCGAACGAAGCGAGTGCCCTGGGCATGAGACGAATAGAAAAAATTTGCCAAGGCGTATAGTAAGACTATGAATTTAAAAGATAAACGACTGTTAGTGATCGGTGGTGGTGGGTTGATTGGCTCACATACTGTGGATGAGCTGCTAAAAGAGGATGTTGCTGAAATCCGAATCTTTGATAACTTTTCACGCGGCTGTAAGGAGAACCTTGCTGTAGCACTTAAAGATCCTCGGGTGAATATCTTCCCGTTGGGTGGTGAATTAATGCATCAGGATATTCTGGATGCTGCAATGAAAGATATTGATGGTGTCTTCCACTTTGCCGCGCTTTGGTTGTTGCACTGCTGGGATTATCCCCGTTCTGCATTTGAAGTGAACATTGGCGGCACCTTCAATGTGCTGGAGGCGATGGTCAACAATGGTGTGAAACGCTTGGTCTCCTCCTCCTCTGCCTCGGTTTATGGTGATGCGGTAGAAGAACCCATGACGGAAGATCATCCCTACAACAATAACAACTTTTATAGAGCCACCAAGATCGCAGGTGAACATATGTGCCGTTCGCTCTACCACCGTTATAAGGATACCGACCAAGCCTTTGAGTATGTGGGGCTGCGCTACATGAATGTCTATGGCTCCCGTCAGGACTATCATGGTGCCTATATTGCGGTGATCATGAAGATTCTGGACAACCTGGATAATGGCAAGCCACCGATTGTCTATGGTGATGGCTCCCAGGCCTATGACTTCATCAATGTCATCGACTGTGGTCGAGCCAATGTCTGCGCCATGAAGGCTGATACGACCGATGAGTTCTACAATGTTGGCACAGGTATTCGAACCTCTATCAAAGAGCTGGCAGAGTTGATTCTGGAGGTCACAGGCTCTGATCTGGAAATTCAATATGAGCCTGGCGGGATGACCTTTGTAAAAAATCGCATTGGCTGTCCCATCAAGGCCAGAGAGCAGATTGGATTTGAAGGCAAGATCCAGCTGCGCGAGGGGTTGGAAGATCTCATTGAATGGCGCAACACTCATAAGTCCGAGGTTGAACGCCGCCGTCAGGATGTAGGGTTGGGGAGTGAATAAGCGAACCATTCATATTTCACTACCCTCTACCGGGGAAGAGGAGTGGCAGGCGACCAAAGAGCCGATCATGAGCGGCTGGCTCACACAGGGGCCGAAGGTTGCTGAATTTGAGAAGCAGTTTGCGCAGCTCCACGGGGTTGAGCATGCCCTTGCCGTCACCTCCTGCACCACAGGTCTGCACCTTGTTCTGGCTGCAATGGGTATCGGTTCAGGGGATGAGGTCATTGTACCTGCCTTCACTTGGGTGGCAACGGCCAATGTGGTGCTCTATTGTGGCGCGACCCCGGTATTTGTAGATGTAGATCCCATCACCTTCAACATGGATGCAGAAAAGGTGGCAGCAGCGGTTACAGCGCAAACCAAAGCGATCATCCCGGTACATCTGTTTGGACTCTGTGCTGATATTGATGCCATTCGTGCAGCACTTCCCGTCCATGTAAAAATCCTTGAAGATGCTGCCTGTGCTGCTGGTGCTCGATACAAAGAGAAAAGTGCCGGGGCATTGGCAGATGCTGCGGCCTTCTCCTTCCATCCACGGAAATCCATCACCATGGGCGAAGGTGGCATGGTGACCACTCAGGATGCAGATCTGGCAGAACGCATGAACCAGATGCGTAACCACGGAGCCACCATCTCGGAAGAGCAGCGGCATCATGGATCTCGTCCCTATCTGCTGCCTGATTTCAACCTGCTGGGTTTTAACTACCGCATGACCGACCTGCAAGGTGCCATTGGTCTGGTTCAATTA
>JAJRZI010000090.1 GCA_024275295.1 Gammaproteobacteria bacterium
CTACGGTGATCGTGAAGCCGACCTTGCCATGACCAGCCTCTTTGGTGGCTTTTCAACTGCTTTTTATGATGCCTACCATGAAACATGGCCGCTGGATGATGGCTACAGTGTTCGCAAGACCCTCTACAACCTCTATCACATTCTCAATCACGCCAATCTCTTTGGTGGTGGCTATGCCATGCAGGCTGAACACATGATGGATCAACTGCTTGCAGAGTGCTGACTTTTTTATGAATGACAAAAGCGGACTTCAGAATTATGCTATAATCAGTTACCGGAGAGAATCGGGACAATGAGTAAATCTATTAAGATATTATTTCTTTTAACATTCAACTTCGCCGCTTGGGGATGCACATCTGAACCTTCCTTGCCAAAAGGCTCAGACCTATTGCCTTTCGCTTCCCATGACTGGAAGTCAAACGCCTCAGTACAGTTTTCGAAAGATGACTTTGTGACTCCTCGGCAAAAAATGCTAAAGGATGTTGTAGAGAAAGTTGTATTAAACGGAAACAAGGAGTCAATCCTAGGCCAACTTGGACCCCCAACGGATACCCAGTATTTCATATCTACTGGAAGAGACCTTATCTATTACCTTGGGCCGGAGCGAGAAGGTTATATAGCGAATATTGATTCGGAGTGGCTTTTGATATGGTTTAATGAAAGTGGGAAGTTTTCAAAATATGAGATTGCTAGAGATTGAATACCTGCGTTGCATCGACCGTTTGAATCGAGTGCCAAAAATAGTCATTAAACTATAATCCGAGAACAGCTTCGAAAGTATTTTTTAGCCACTCCCAGAAGCTTTTTGCAGGAGAGTCGCCTGCGTTTAATTGATGTCCAAAAAGATAAGTTGAATAAAGGATTATCCCCAAAGCCATAATAACTGACCCAACTACGATTAGAAATTCAATCATCAGCACTTCACCCCTTCGAGGCTAACTATAGACGATATTTTGAATGTCCGCTTTTGACATTCGATTCAAACGGTTATTCATGGTGGTTATTTAATGCGTGATCTTAAAACCTGACGGCAGAGCCTCTCCATCTGCCGGATTTACCTGAATCCGACTGACAATCGCAGAAGAGGGGCCATGTTCAAGCCACTCAAGCATGCGTTGCACCGCCTTATCGGGGCCATGAACCAGTGCCTCTACAGCACCATCCGGGCAGTTGCGCACCCAGCCGCTGAGCCCCAGTTCAATGGCTGTTTTACAGGCATAGTGTCTGAAACAGACGCCCTGAACCCGACCCTCAACACGAACCATCAGCGTGCTCATAACTGGTCGGGTGTGAGTATCGTGTCCTCAGCCGTTGCAGCTGTTTCCGGATAGTCGGTGGAGTAGTGAAGGCCACGTGATTCATGGCGCATCTGGGCTGAGCGTACAATCAGGTCTGCAACGAGAGAGAGGTTTCTCAATTCAATCAGATCCCGGCTGATCGGGTATTGCCAGTAGTAGCTGGCAATCTCTTCGCGGATCAGATCGAGACGGCGACGAGCCCGTCGCAGTCGCTCATTGGAGCGTACTATTCCCACATAATTCGACATGGTGGCACGAATCTCATCCCAGTTCTGCTTGATCTGCACACGCTCGGTCTCCGGCACTGTGCCTGAATCATCCCAGACGGGAAGTGTTGTGCTCTGTGGTTTGATACCCGCCCCGATGATGGCATCGGCACAGAACTCGGCCATCACCAGACACTCAAGCAGTGAATTACTTGCCAGCCTGTTGGCTCCATGCAGTCCGGTGCAGGCTGCCTCACCAATCACATAGAGCTCTTCGACAGAGGTGCGGCCTGCAACATCAGCCTTTACACCGCCACACATGTAGTGGGCTGCCGGAACCACCGGAATCGGCTGCTGGCGCATATCAAGCCCGATCGCCATCAACCGTTCATGGATGTTGGGGAAGTGGTTGATGATGGTCTCTTCACCCAGTGGCCTGACATCAAGGAACATACAGTCCTGTCCATGCTTTTTCATCTCGTGATCGATCGCCCGGGCGACGATATCACGCGGGGCAAGTTCCCCGCGTTCATCATAATCAAAGGCAAAGCGGCGCCCCTGACTGTCAACCAGATGAGC
>JAJRZI010000091.1 GCA_024275295.1 Gammaproteobacteria bacterium
ATTCAGGGTATGCTCTACATCAATATCCCATTTGGTGAAAGCTTCAGAAAACAGGCGCAGCCACCTGCCATGGGGTTTGCCGTTACCCGTCAGCTTGCTGATACCGAACAGTTTGCCTACCACCCCTCAAGGTTCCAGCGGTCTGGTCTGCTATTTCAGCAGAAGCCCGCAGCGGTTCACACCTTTGCCGACATCCGTTTTGATCTGAAAGAGAAGAACTGGCTGAAATTCAATATCGGCGGCCTGGATACCCTGGAATACCAGATGGTCATGAATGCCGATGGTGAAGCCAAGAAAGAGGCCACCGGCATCAACCCCGTTGCCGTGGTGGCCGGTGTTGTGGTCGCCGCAGTGGTTATTCATGAGGTCAGGGATGATGACGATGATGACGAGAGCAGTAGTAGTGGTGGTGGTTTACAGATTTAAGCTGCAGCATCGTAGGGTGCGTTAGGCGCTAGCCGTAACGCACCAATAGGCTGGGGCGCAATAACGCGGCGTATTGCACCGAATGGCAGCTTGATGGTGGGTTACGCTATCGCTAACCCACCCTACCGATCTGAGGCACAAAGCCCAACCTGCACTTAGGAAACCACCCGCTCTGCTTCAGGCCATGCTGCGGGTTCAAAGGGCGGGGTCTCTTCAGTGATCTCTTCACCCGATTGATACCAGTTCAGTTTGTCGCGCAGCTCAACCACTTCACCGACAATAATCAGGGTAGGTGGCTTGGGCTTATATTTCTCGGCAATCCCCGGCAATGTAGAGAGCGTTCCGGTATAGACCTTCTGCTGTGGTGTGGTGCCTTTCTGTACCAGCGCAGCAGGCAGGTCGGCAGGCATGCCATGCGCCTGTAATTCACGGCAGATGTGAGGCAGGCTCATCAGCCCCATGTAAAACACGACGGTCTGTCTGGGTTGCGCCAGCGCCTTCCAGTTAAGGTTCAGGCTGTCGTCCTTCAAGTGGCCGGTTACAAATACGACAGATTGGGCATAGTCTCTGTGGGTCAGCGGGATGCCGGAGTAGGAGGCACAGCCGGAGGCTGCGGTAATGCCTGGCACCACCTGGAATGGAACGCCTTGCTCGGCCAGGGTGTCAATCTCCTCTCCACCGCGGCCAAAGATGAAGGGGTCTCCACCTTTAAGACGTACAACCCGTTTACCCTCTTTGGCCAGATTTGCCAGCAGCTGGTTGATGTCTTCCTGACACATAACGTGGTGGTTATTCTCTTTACCCACGTAGATGCGTTCTGCATCCCGTCGGGTCATCTCCAATATCGGCTTTGAGATAAGGCGGTCATAGACCACCACATCGGCCTGCTGCATCAGGCGCAGGGCGCGGAAAGAGAGCAGGTCTGGATCACCCGGGCCGCCACCCACCAGATAGACTTCACCCATGGCATCGTTGGTTAGCGAGGTCTCTGCCAACGCCTGTTCCATCAGTCGATCGGCTTCTTTATGATGGCCTGAGAATACACGTTCGGCCACGCCGCCTTGCAGAACATCCTCCCAAAAGCGGCGGCGATCAGTTGGGTTTGTGAAACGCGCTTTGACTCGTTCACGAAAGCGGCTGGCCAGCTCTGCCAGTCGCCCGTAACCGGAGGGGATCAGTGATTCCAGGCGGCCACGAATAAGGCGTGCCAATACCGGCGAGGCACCGCTGGTGGAGACCGCTGCAATCACCGGGGAGCGATCAATAATGGCGGGCATGATAAAGCTGCACAGCTCAGGCTGATCCACCACGTTGACAGGGATGCCATGCGCCTGTGCTTCTTCAGAGACCTGGCGATTAACCTCGGCATTGTCTGTAGCTGCAATCACAAGACGAGCACCACCCAGATCTCCCTGGCGATATTCGCGCGCATCATGCTCAACCTCATTCTGCTCTTTCAATTCCGACAGACTGGGGCCCAGCTCTGGTGATATCACGCGAATGCATGCTCCGGCATTTTGTAGCAGGGCCGCTTTTCGGCTGGCAATCTCACCCCCACCAACAACAATGCAGGGCTTGCTTTTAACATCAAGAAATATTGGTAAATAATCCATCTGCTGACTTCTGTTACGTTTGTTATATTGGCGCTATCTTACCCCAGGGAAACCACAAACACCCAAGGTTAATTTTTTCGGCCACTCCAGATCAGAGCCACTTCAGCGCTCTCGCCCCACAACCACCGCTTCGAGGCAATGGCTTCCGATTCCAACTTCTCCAGCCGGGCCTTCAGCCCGGCTTCGATTGCACCATAGTGCGTCACGACGGCATAGCCGTCACTCACCATCTGCTCATTCAGTGAACGCCCGTAAGCATCAACCGCAACCACCAGGATACGGCCATAACGGTCACGCTGGTCAAAGCGGCCACTGGCCTGCACAATATCTCCTGGTTTTAGCAGCGTCCGCAGATGGCGGGTAGCCTTCAGACCCAATGGCAGCAGCGTTGCGCTATCCAGGCCAGTCACCTTGATATCACGCTGGAGCTTGGCATTTTCGACATCCTCCGGCGCATCAATGCCCTGCAGCTGTAGCCGCTCCGGTTTGCCTTCCAGCGTCGCAACAATCGTATCGCCATCCTCAACCTTCTCGATTACCAGTGATAGCGTCTCGGCAGATACGCCGGTTACAGCGAGCAGCAGTGCGAAGAGTAATGCCACGGAAGTGCAACAGGTCGCTTTTTTCCTCATCAGCCCATTCTCTCTAATGACTGGTTCCACTGGAACGGGTCAGTTTGTTATGCACATTGTACTTGCCCGAGGGTTTGCTCATGGGAAGCCGCTTCACCTCTTCCAGGGTTTTGGCGTCATAGACAATGATGGCGCCATCCATATCCCAGATGCTCAGCAGGGCATGCGAGCCATCTTTGGTAAATTCAACATGCGCCGATGTCTTCCCCGGTATCGGTCGTAGCGTCTTTACAATCTCCAGGCTGCGTTTGTCGATGACATAGACCCGATCTTTGTTGGGGCCAAAAAAGGTATCCACCCAGGCGTAAGGGCTATTTTCATGGCTGCGCATAAAAAAGCCGGGGCCTCCCGTCTTGATGCGCTTGATGATCTTCCAGTTCTGCATATCGATCACCGTCACCAGCCCCTCTTTGATATTGGGCGTCGCCAGCACGGTATGCCCTTTATACTGCCAGGTTATGGCCGCACTCAGGTGAGGCATGCCGGGCAGCGTAAGGGTATCCACAGCACTGCCCCGATCCAGGTCTACAACCTGCCCACTGCCACTTCGAGAGGTTCCGACCAGTCGCGTGTAATCCTGGTTCAGGAAAAAGTCATCCAGGTAGCCATTGACCTTGATGCGACGCACCACGAAGGGATCGGACTCCGCGCTCTTGCCGGTTTTTTTATGCTCATTAAAACGGGCGGGGGGCGTATCCGCATAGTTGATCTCCCACACCTCGGGGATATCCTTCAATGCGGCAATAAAGCTATTCCGGGGTGCTGCCGTATAGACGGCCGTCACCCTTGAGCTGTTCCCCTTGCCATCACTGACCGGGATCACCTTCAGCGGTTCCAGGGTTGCCGCATCCAACACCACCAGGGTATGCGGCAGGTAGTTGGCGACCATAACATAGCGTCCATCCGCCGATACAGCCAGGTTGCGGGCATTGATCCCTGCACGCACTTCAGCCACATATTTGAGATTGTAGATATCAAACTTGCTGATCCAACCATCACGTGAGGCGAAGTAGACATAGCGGCCATTCGGGCCATATTTGGGGCCGCCGTGCAGTGCAAAGCGGGTTGGAAAGCGTTTGATGGGCTCAAAGGTATCGCCATTCAGTAGCGTAGCATGATGATCACCCAGCTCAACCACAACAAAGAGGTTATCCATATCCGCCTCAAACAGCGGCTTGTCAGAGAGCGTCTCCGGGGCATTGAGTGTCAGATGGCTGGCACTGATTTCGCGCATGCCCCAGTTAGGGATCTCAGTCAGCGGGGTGTAGACAAAATCCACCAACGTCTGGATCTGATTCGCTGTCAGCTTCTTGCCAAAGGCGGGCATCTGCGTAGAGGGACGCCCATCGGTAACAACTTTGATTGCGGCCTTTCTGCGCAATCGCTTCAGATTCTGCGGCAACAATGCCGGCCCCATAGCACCCAGCCGCTCATGGCCATGACATTCCGAGCAATGATCTTTATACAGTGCCTTGACATCCATCACTTCAGCCGCCACACCAGAGACAGACAGGCTCAAAAGAAGCGCCAGCCAGAGGGCGGTAAAAAGCGATCTATTTAGATTTTTAATGGTCACAGCAGACTCGATATTCAGCGTTATCTATCATTAGAATGGGGGGATTGCACTGCAACCCACAGCGTTCTATTTTGCATTTTGCATACCTGTGGGATTGGTCTCCGCATCCCGCTCAGACGTATCCTTTATGCCAATCTCCGCATCCGTCAGGTAGCAGGCAGGATCCTCTGACCAGGCATCACCCGTTAGCTGCATCGCTCTCACCCGGGTATTGCCACCACAGATGCCAAAGTACCTGCACTCACCACATCGACCTGAAATAACCCTCGGCTTGGCCTTAAGCCCCTTCATAATGGGGTCACTGGTGTCCATCCAGATCTCGGAGAAGGGCCGATCCTTAACATTGCCCAGATTGTAATCCCACCACATGGTGTCAGGGTGAACGTTACCCAGATTATCAATATTGGCCACATTGACCCCGGAGCTGTTGCCACCCCATTGACGCAGCCTGGCTTCCATGTGCTCAGCCTGTTCAGGGTGGTTTTTCTGGATCCACTGCAGCAGATAGACCCCATCAGCATCATTATTACCGGTAACAAACTCGGTCTGTTTATTGGCGCGCACATCGGCCAGCGCCTGCTCAAACAGCAGCTCCATGGCCCAGCGGGTCGTCTGTAGAAAGACATCAGTCTCGCGATTCTTGTTGCCGCGGCCCGCATAGTTCAGGTGCGAGAAGTAGAATTTATCCACCCCTTCATCATCCATCAGCTGCAGCAGCTGTGGCAGCTGCTCGGCATTATCCTGGGTCATGGTGAAACGTAATCCAACCTTGATGCCCCTGTCACGACACATCCGCAGACCATTCAAAGCCGCATCAAAACCACCTTTCATTTGACGAAACTCGTCGTGAGTCTCTTTGATGCCATCAATGCTGATGCCGACGTAATCGTAACCAATGTCACTGATGGCCTGGATATTATCCGGCCCGATCAGTGTGCCATTGGTTGAGAGTGCGGTGAAAAAGCCCATCTCTTTGGCGCGTCGGGAGATATCAAAGATATCAGGGTGCATCAGCGGCTCACCACCCGAGAGGATCAGCACCGGCACGCGGAATTTCTTAAGGTCATCCATCACGGTATAGAGCTGATCCGTTGAGAGTTCGCCCGGAAAATAGGTGTCCGTCGAGATGGAGTAGCAGTGCTTGCAGGTCAGATTGCAGCGTCGGATCAGGTTCCAGATCACGACTGGCCCTGGCGGATTACGTTGTGGCCCAATGGGTTTCGGCTCCACCAGTTCACGCATGTATTGAGAAATTCGAAACATTTTTTACTCTCTAGTGATCAGGAACCAGTGACCAATCTTAATCCGGTCTTTTTAAGTATACGGGTGCTGAACAGTACCTCATGCGCCCGGTTGTCTTCGCCCAGCATCTGGGCAATGGTATCAATCTTCTGCTTGAGTTCATCCCGATTGCGGCCATGCACCATGGCGAAGAGATTGTAACGCCATTCGGGCAGGAAGCGGGGGCGATGATAGGCATGGCTGACAAAATCCAACGCACCGATCTTCTCGCCATACTCCACCACCTTCTCATCCGGCACATCCCAGACGGTCATGCCATTGCCCCGAAAACCCAGGGTATAATGATTCGGCACTGCACCGATGCGGCGGATGATGCCACTCTCCAGCATGCGCTGCAGGCGCTGCATCACCTCTTCTGCGGTGACACCCAGTGCTTCGGCAACCTGCTGGTAAGGCTCCGCAACCAGCGGCAGGCCCGCTTGGGTCGCGACCACAATGCGCCGATCCAGCTCATCGAGTTTGATGGTATCGTCACTCATGCCGGTCAGACCTCAAACTTCAGGCCGACGAAAAACTCCTGCTTCTTCGGCATGTTGTAGACCCGGTAACCTGTCACCTGCTCTATCTCCCGGCAGGCCTCTTCAACCCGCTCCGGGGTCTCGGTGCCCAGCACAAACCACATGCTGAACTCATGATCCCGCGCATAGTTGTGGGCCACTTCAGGAAAGGCGTTGACCTGTTCAGCGACACGCTCAAAATCTGCCTCTGGCACACGCATGGCGCAGAGGCTCAAACCACCGCCCAGCCGCTCGGCATGATACATGGGGCCAAAGCGGGAGAGCTGTTTTTTCTCCAGCATCTGCTGCAGACGCTCTAGCAGATCCGACTCACCGATACCCAGCCGCTCCGCCACCACCGCATAAGGGTGATCGCAGATGGGAAAGCCCCCCTGCAGGTTATTGATAATGCTGCGATCTATATCATCCATCACTACTGATACCGGGCGCCGCGCTGCTTGAAACGCCGACCACTGAATAAAATATCATACCGAATATCACTCAATCCCAGCTTTTCAATCAGCTGCTCTACCTGTGCCGTAACGCGCTCCTGGCTACGGCCATGGATCATGCTGAACAGGTTGTAGGGCCACTCCGGCAGTCGTCGTGGACGCTGATAGCAGAGGGTAACACAGCTCTGATCACCCAATCTCTCACCTACCTCATCCAGCCGCTGTTCCGGCACATCCCACACCACCATGGCATTGGCTGTATAACCCAGCTCATGGTGACGCACCACGACACCAAAGCGCTTGATGATGCCACGCTGCTGCATCTCACCGATGCGGGTGATCACCTGCTCCTCTGACCAGCCGATACGCCTGCCCACATCGGCATAGGGGTGACTCACCAGAGGCAGGCCACCCTGGATGGCAGCAATCAGCTGATAGTCCCGGTCGCTCATCACCATAGCGGGAATCCCAAGTCGATATGAAAATGTTTCATCAACGGCAGATGGAGTACAGGCTGGCCGCAATGTGCTTCAATCTCTGCCAGTACCTCATCCACCCGCTGCTGGTTGGGTGCGGTCACGACAAACCAGAGGTTCAGACGGTGCAGGCGCTCGTAGTTATGATTGACCTCATCAAAGGCGCTGATAAAGGCGGCAGCCGACGCCATTGCCTCAGGCGGCACAGCGACAGCCGCCAAGGTGCTGGCACCGGCCTGCTTGGGCTTGAATACGGGCCCAACCCGGCTGATGATGCCCTGCTGCTGCATATCATCGAGGATACGCAACACCTCATCCTCCGTTGTCCCCAGGTGTTGCGCCATGTCGGCAAACGGGGTGGGCGAGAGCGGCAACCCCTGCTGGTACTCATTGAGCAGCCGCTTCTCCAGCTCGGTCAGTGCCTCAGGGTTTAGCTCAGGCTGCAACGTCTCAGCCAGCATCAGAGGCCGATCTTATGCGCGCGTGAGGTAAAGAAGATGCCACTGGGCTTGTCCACCGGCAGGCTGCCGATCTGCTCCAGTGTGGTGGTGTCAAAGATCTTGACCCGATCCTCATCACGGATAGAGATCCACACCTCTTCACCCCGCGGGGCGAACTCCATGTGCAGCGCGCCCTTGCCCGGCTTCAAGGTCTTGATGACCTTCAGCGTTTCAGTGTCAATCACCTGAATGGTGTCATTGTTGGGGAAGGCAAAATTGACCCAGATCTGGCGGCCATCCGGCTGGGCCATGGCAAATACCGGCTGGCCATAGACGGGGACAGTCCCGGCAGGTTGCCAGTTGCTGCGGTTTACCACCAACACCTCATAGTGCCCAATGGCAGGCAGGAAGGCCAGATCCCCCGCAACCGCCCACCCTTCCAGATGCGGCATCTTGTAGACTGGCAACTGCTGTTCACCCTTGCCATAGTGGCTCAGGATACGGGTTGGCCCCTTGTCGATATGCCAAAGATCCAGTAGGGTGAGGCCATCTTCACCAAACAGACCTGCGATATAGTAGCGGCCATCTGGCGTGATCAGGCCATCGTAGGGGTGACGGCCCGCCTCTTTGAATTGGGTAAGTTTAGGGGATTTGGGGTCGCTCATATCAGCCACCCAGACCTCATCAGTATCATAGAGGCTGAAGACAAAACGCTGCCCTGGCGCATCGACCAGTCCCACCGTTTTGGAGCCTTTACCTTCGGGCGTTTTGGTTGCGGGGATATTCGCCACCAGCTCAAGCGTCTCTGCCGAGAAGACCTTGACCCCACCCGGCTCGTAATTGGAGACCGCAATCAGACGTCCATCCTGTGAGATGGCACCACCAATGCTATTGCCACCCTGCACCACGCGCTTGACCAGCATGCCACAGAGCAGATCCACCTTTGAGAGACCCCCATCGCGCCCAAAGACATAGGCATAACGGGCATCACGGGAGTAAACCGCTGAGGCATGGGAGAGATCACCCAACCCCTCAACCCGGAACAGCGCCTTCCGATGGGTGGTGTCCACCACCTGCACGCTGCCTGCAGCCCGTTCAATAATGATGCCGAGATCACCCGTGCCTCGGGGCAGGCAGTCGGCCGCCTGCCCAATGGATGAGATCAACAGCAGCCCAATAAAAATCAGCCTCATGGTTTAATACCTTTTTTCAATAGCCCTGCCAGCCAGAGGGCCTCTTGTTCAGTTAGAAAGGGTTTCCAGGGGGGCATGGGGGTGCCGGGGCGGCCATGCAGGATGGTTGCAGCCAGCTGCTCCTGGGTAAACAGTTTGAGTCGCTCGGGCAGCAGTGATGGCCCCAGCCCACCCCGTAGCGTCATCCCATGGCAGGAGCCGCAATCATGCTTTAACAGATGCAGGATCTCCGTCTCCCACTGGAGAGCAGAATCGGCAACACCTGCCAGACTAAACAGCGCCAAAGCGACACCCACCACCAGTGACCTACCGTTAAACACCTAAGCTGTTGCTCCTGAAAATTGGAAAACCACGCGTGCGGATTATGACATGGACATTAACCGACCTCACTTGCTTTAATGCAAACAGCGGCCAATCAACGTTGTACTGCGGAACCCTTCACCTGCATCTGGATTATCACCACCGCATCTTTTGTGACCTTGATATTGGTCAAAGGTGCGCTTCCGGTCTGTTTCAGGTGACATGGTTGATGCGGTTATAGACATTAAACTTACCTGTCGGTGTCCGTAACCCTTTGATGCGATCCTTTTCCCGGAGGGTTTTGGCATCGTAGATCACAATATAACCACTATCATTACTGTAGTCTTTGCGATTCCAGGCAGAGACCCAAACCTCGCTGCCATCCTGGTTGAATTCAATGTGTACTGCAGCAAAACCTGGATTTTTGGTAACACGGATCGTCTTAACGATGCGGCCCGTCTTCTTGCTGATCACCTGCACACTCTGTTTGACCGCCTGTTCAGGGTGCATAAGCTGATCAACCCAGACAAAATCACTCTTGGGATGGGTACGGATAAACAGACCCGCACCATCAACCTTAATGACATGACAGATCTTCCAGGCCCTGTCCGGGTGCCCAACAGGATCATTACCCCAGGTCGTCACTTTGGCCTCACCCATGTGAGTGGTACCGCCAACAGGCCCACAATCAGGGTCAACCCAGTTAGCGCCAGGGCCGGGATGGGGCTTTTTGGCCATATCGATCGTTGCTTCCAGCTTCCTGGCCTTGGTATCAATAATCACCATCTTGTTCGAGGCGTTTGCCGCAACCTGAAAATAACGGCCAGTAGGATCAAAAAAGCCATCGTGCAGATAGCGGGCAGCATCAATCTGCACGATGCGCAGGTTATTCAGGTCAGTATAATCCACCTGCCAAACCTGCCCCAGCTCCTTGGCTGATACCAGAAAATTGGGCTGGTTTGGCGTGGTATCCACCGTGGCTACACGGGACTCGTCAATGAAATAACCATCAATATTGGTGCCACGGGTTGAGACCACCTTGAGTGGATTCATGGTTTCAGCATCAATGATAACGAAATGTGGCGGCCAGTAGCCTCCCGCAATCAGGTACTTGCCATCACCCGACACCGCGATATCACGCGCATCATAGGCAATCTGCGTCTCTGCAACCAGCATCCGCTCAGGGGTTTGCCAGAGATCAATCTTCTTTACCCGACCATCCCGGCCAATGGTGTACCAAAAACGACCTAGATTAGCCACGCTCTCTGTAGCATGGCGCTCTGCAGATTTGGCCACATGCACGGCATACCCCGTATTGATATGGGTGACGATCTCATGCTTATCACCATCAACAATGGCCACCTTGCCGGCATCACGCTCAATGACAATAAAAAAGTTTTTCCAATTCCGATCATGCTGAGGCTTGGTTGGATAGTGCTTTGGCTCAACAAAGACCCTGGTGTGCTCCCGCATCAAATCCAGCGACATCTCAGGTGGAATTGGTGGCTCCAACTGGATATAGGTGGCCAACAGCGCAATCTCATCCCGGGTAAAGAGATCATCAAAGTTATTCATGCCGCCTTCGGTACCAAAGGCGATAATCTTCTCCAGACGTCGCTGCCCTTTCTTTTTAGTGCGCTTTGGCTCAAGATTTTTTCCTGTAGCACCTTTGCGCAGTGCCCCATGACAACCCGCACAGTGCAGAAAATAGAGGTTTTTTGCCTTTTCAAAATCCCCATCTGTGAGAGACGGGCCTCCCGATGCCCGGATGGGGGGCGCACCTGCCATAGCCATACCCAACACGATACCCAATACAGCACTTCTAATGCTTAGTTTTTTCATCAACCTGTTCACCCGAATTAGTCTAGTTGGCAGTTGCTATCAGATTATTATAAATAGCTATTATGCAACTGCAACGCATACGATGATTGCTTTAGCTGGCAGGGTCTTTGATTCAAATCAACAACCTACATCACATAAGGTTATTACTGCCGCTCTCTCATCAGCCCAAGATCCGCAACTGATTGTACTTGCAATGGCTACCATTAGAAAATATCGTAAAAAACATGGAATAAAAACACCGCTCCTGTGCCACACACTATCCCGGTCATTTTTTATTTGACTGACATCAATGACTCAATTTCGTCGTATCTTACATACTCAAATACAATCACTTTCTTAAATCCAAATCGGAAATTCGTATGCCAAAAATTACAGATGTCATGTCCACCGATCACAAGCGGTGTGACACATTGTTCGCAAAAGCTGAAGACGCCATCTCTAAAGGGGATTGGGAGACCGGTGCCACTGCCTTCCGTGATTTTCATGATGCCACGGAACAGCATTTCTCTATGGAAGAGGCCGTGTTGTTCCCCGCCGTTGAACAGAGCACCGGCATGACCTCAGGCCCAACCCAGGTGATGAGAATGGAGCACATGCAGATGCGCCAACTACTCGCTGATATGGATGAGAGTGTTACCGAGAAAGACCAGGAGAAATACCTTGGCCTCTCCGAAACGCTGATCATGGTCATGCAGCAGCACAATACCAAAGAAGAGCAGATCGTCTATATTATGGCCGACCAGTCACTGCGCGAAAAAGCGGATGACGTTCTAAGCCAGATGGGCATGAGCTAAACCCTTTCATACGCCTTGGGGCTGCTGCTCCAAGGCGCACACACTTCAGATAACCCAAAACCCAAATCCAAACTATCAGATTATGGAGCACAAACTGGATGTCAGTGGCCTCGAGCCACCTGAGCCTATGGAACGTATTCTACAGGCCATTGAAGAGATCAATGCCGGTGATTACCTCTATGTGATACATCGTCGAGAACCCCGCATGATCTATCCCATGTTGGAAAATATGGGCATCGCCTGGATTACACGGCCTGGTGGCCCGGAAGGCTATGAGATTTTCATCTGGCGCAAAGATGACAGCGTTGCCAGCGCCAAGATCCCAGCTTAAGGGACATAGCCCGGTAGCAAACACAGTCGTTAATACAGCACAGTTTTGGCTGGGTCTGCTTTTATTAGCCCAACAGGGCAGATAGGTGGTATAAGAGCCAGCCCACAGCCATACACGCAGAGCACTCATGCAGGTAAGTCGATCAAGTCTCTCTCTGGAGCAAGCCCCCCCTATTTCAGTACCCTTCAGGTTTTTTATAACCGCCCCCATCTTTGGGTTGTTTGCCGCCTTGCTGCTGCTGATCTACGGCCCGGAGGCACTGACCAACCGCTGGGCACCCGCCACACTGGCCTTAACCCATCTAATCACTCTGGGCTTTCTGGGGATGATCATGTGTGGCGCCATGATGCAGATGCTACCCGTTCTGGCCGGCTCCCCTGTACCCAGGGTAAAGCCCGTTGCAACCGCCGTGCATAGTCTGCTAACCATCGGCATTATCTCTCTGGCTTCTGGTTTTCTCAGCGGCATTACCGGGCTGTTTCATCTTGCACTCACCACGCTGGGGCTTGGCTTTCTGATCTTTATTATTGCCACATCCATTGCATTGATACGCATCAGAACGCCCAATGACACCATCCATGGCATGCGTCTGGCGATAGCCTCTCTGGCAACGACGGTTATGCTTGGACTCACCATCGGTGCCGGCTTCTCTGGCATAACCTCTTTGAGTCAACTCATACCGCTCACCGACATCCATCTGGGGTGGGGCATACTGGGCTGGGTCGGCATGCTCGTTGTCGGCGTGGCCTATCAGGTTGTCCCCATGTTCCAGTTGACGCCGGAATATCCACGCAAGCTTACCGGCCCTCTAAATTGGGTGCTATTCGCCACCCTGGTCATCTGGGCGCCACTTTATCTGGCCTGGGGAAACGGCCAGCTGCCAAAATGGGTACCTGATATCTGGATTCTACTGCCCATTACCGGATACATCCTGTTTGCTGGCACCACACTGTGGCTGCAACAAAAGCGGCGACGCCGGGTCTCTGATGTCACCCTGCTCTTCTGGCGAACAGGTATGATTCTCATTGCTGCCTGCCTGTTACTCTGGCTCACCAGCTTTATTCCGGCTGCAAAAAATCAACCCACCCTCCCTCTACTGCTGGGTATCTGGCTGTTATTCGGCGTTGCAGCCTCAGTGACCAATGGCATGCTGTATAAGATTGTCCCATTTCTCGCCTGGTTTCATCTGCAAAACCGCCAGGTTGCACTGATGAGCATGGGCAAGGTGAAGGTTCCCAATATGAAGGAACTCATGCCTGACAGGCTGACAAAAAGGCAGCTATATGCCCACCTGGCAACCCTGTTACTGCTTACACTGGCACTGTTTTGGCCCAACCCACTGGCTCATATTGCAGGGCTTAGCTTGGGGCTATCCTGTACGCTACTACTACTAAACCTGCTTCAGGCAGCACGCCGCTATCAGCAGGTCAATCAAGAACTTTCAGATTTCGAAGCTTCAAGATAGAATACAATATTTGTGGAAATTACTTCTGCTTAACGCTATATCCTGTTTATAAGATACCGAACAACAACAGTAAATAATTGCACAACATGATCATGGGCACTGAACAATACGTGCTCAATAGTGTTAAAGTGCACGATGAAGTTTAAGTTTTAGAAACAGGAACCGGCGATGCCAGTCGAATTACGAGACACCTATCTATTTACTACACTGACTGATAGTCAGTTAGCGCAGGTAAAGACGCTCTCCCGAAAGATTACCCTTGATGAAGATGAAGTACTCTTTGAATGTGGTGCACCAGCCGGTCGTTTCTTTCTCATGCTGAGTGGCCAGATCAAGCTTTCCCGTTTATCTATGGATGGCAATGAAAAGGTCATCGGCATTGTCCACCCAGGAAACACCTTTGCCGAAGCCCTGATGTTCCAGGAACAGCCCAGCTACCCCGTTACCGCTACTGCCATCAAAGACACAGAGCTGCTTGGGTTTGACAACCAGCAGTTCTCACAGATGCTGCGTGGGTCGGTGAACAGCTGCTTTCGGATGATGGGGGATATGAGTCAACGCCTTCGATCATTGATCAAAGAGATTGATGACCTGACGCTACAGAATGCAACCAATCGCGTTGCCGGGCTGCTCTTTGATTACCACAAAATGCGAGAGGCAGATATCTTCTCTCTGGATGCACCTAAAGGCGTCCTGGCCTCACGCCTCTCAGTAAAACCTGAAACCTTCTCACGCATACTTCACAACCTAAGCGACAAAAAGATCATAAGCGTAAAAGGTAACAAGATAAGCATCCTGAACCTGGAAGCATTGCAAGAACTATCCCACGAAGATCCATACACCGGAACTAAAAAGATCAATATTCCCGGTGGAGTCTGTCCACTCACTGGCAAAAAACGCTGTTTATAATCAATAGCCTGATTAGGGTCTTAGCGCTCTTTATCTCCTAAACACACGGGAGACCCGGCACCACTTTGGCAAGCAGCGCCCAGCCCTGGTTTTTCATACACTGCAACCTCATTTATTACTGTAAATCCACACCATCAGGAGTATGCTTAACATCAGAAGCCAGCTTGGAAACAAGCCGCATCATGCAGATAGCAGAGGAAGAGAACATGACTGACCAGCAGAATCCAGAGTTCATCCGCTTTAATGATAAAGATATGAGAACAGAGGAACTGCTAGAGCGCTTCCAACAGCTGCAAGACGAGTGCAAAACCCTAAAAACAAATAATCGCAAAGCAATTCAACGCTTCCGCAGAGAGAGCGCTCTCACCCCCCTTCAAGCAGAGCTGATCCACATGCAGCAATATCTCGAAGAGTCCCAAACACGCATGATCATCCTGTTCGAGGGAAGGGACGCTGCAGGAAAAGGAGGCACCATCCGACGCGTGACCCGCTACATGAACGAAAAACATTATCGGATAGTCGCCCTCAGCAAACCCACTCAGACCCAGAGGTCACAGTGGTATTTTCAAAGATATGTAACCGAATTTCCACGTGGCGGTGAAACCGTACTGTTCGACCGCAGTTGGTACAATAGGGAATGTGTAGAGCGCGTCTTTGGTTTCTGCTCTGATCATGAGTATGAGAACTTCATGCGTGGCGTAAGCGGTTTCGAGCGTGACCTGATCCGCCAGGACACCATCCTGGTCAAACTCTACTTCAGCGTGACCAAGGAGGAGCAGGCACGCCGGTTTGACCGACGTAAGAATGACCCGTTACGCCAGTGGAAATTGAGCGAGGTGGATCTCCAGGCCCAGGATCGCTGGGATGATTTCACCAACCAAAAATATGAGATGCTCAAACGCACCAACACCACCCACGCACCCTGGGTGATCATCCGTTCCGATAACAAACATCTGGCACGCATGAATGCGATGAAGGTGATCTTGAATGCCGTTCCCTACGAACGCCTGGATCCTGCACTGGACTTTGTCCCTGACCCTGAAGTCGTCATCTCAGGGGCCAGAGAACTCGAACTGATGGAAGCGCAACGCCTCCACAGCGGAAAATTCGTGGGTTAAAGAGCGAAAAGATGGTTACTCAGAGTTCTAAGGATAGAGCTCAGGAACAAAGGTCTGATCAGAGATGGGCGGCCTGACATAGCCTCTACTCTCTTCACGCTTGGGCAGCTCAATGGGCTTGGGCGTTAGATCTTCGTAGGGAATCTTACTTAGTAGGTGCGCAATGCAGTTCAGACGGGCATGCTTTTTTATATCTGATTTCACAACATACCAAGGGGCCTGCTTGATATCCGTATGCGCAAACATGATATCCTTGGCCTTTGAATACTCGACCCACCGGCAGCGGGACTCCAGATCCATCGGACTCAATTTCCAGCGTTTGTGCGGCTCAACAAGACGGCTCTGAAATCGGCGCTCCTGTTCCTCATCGGAGACCGAAAACCAGTACTTGATCAAGACAATGCCAGAGCGAACCAACATGCGCTCAAACTCAGGGCAAGAGCGCATAAATTCTTCGTACTCATCATCCGTGCAAAACCCCATCACCCGCTCAACACCGGCCCGGTTGTACCAACTGCGGTCAAACAGAACCATCTCACCCGCAGCCGGCAGCTGCGCCGCATAACGCTGGAAATACCACTGGGTTTTTTCCCGCTCGGTAGGCGCTGGCAGGGCAGCGATGCGGCAGATGCGGGGATTCAGGTGCTGGGCAATACGCTTAATAACACCACCCTTACCGGCTGCATCCCGTCCTTCAAAAATCACCACCACCTTCAATCCCTTGTGTTTTATCCACTCCTGGAGTTTCACCAGCTCCAACTGGAGCCTGAACAACTCCTTTTCGTAGGCGCGGTTAGCCATTTTGATTGGTTTGGATTCTGAACTATCTGTAGCGGCTCCCATTTTCTTTTTGCCCACAGTATCACTCCTAAGCTTTTTTATAGATCTCTGAACCCCGCTCCTTAAACTCCTCAGCCTTCTCTTTCAATCCAACCTCAACCGCTGATTTAAGATCACCTATACCATGAACTTCAGCATAATCACGCACCTCCTGGCTGATCTTCATGGCGCAGAAGTGAGGGCCACACATAGAACAGAAGTGAGCCACTTTGGCTGACTCAGCGGGCATGGTCTCATCGTGATATTCACGGGCACGTTCCGGATCCAGCCCCAGATTGAACTGATCTTCCCAGCGAAACTCAAAGCGGG
The DNA here is from genome assembly GCA_024275295.1 of Gammaproteobacteria bacterium. Classification (GTDB taxonomy): domain Bacteria; phylum Pseudomonadota; class Gammaproteobacteria; order Chromatiales; family Chromatiaceae; genus WFXD01. The sequence goes on from JAJRZI010000091.1 coordinate 16,516, forward strand.
CCTTGGACATGGCATTATCCCGGATCTGGGCACCGGGAAGCCCCTTGGCCAGATCAGCACCATGCGCAGCAATGCGATAGGTGATGATCCCCTCGCGCACATCCTGCTTGTTGGGTAGCCCCAGATGCTCTTTGGGTGTCACGTAGCAGAGCATGGCACAGCCATACCAACCAATCTGGGCAGCCCCAATACCCGAGGTGATGTGATCATAACCCGGCGCTGTGTCTGTAATCAGCGGCCCCAGGGTATAGAAAGGTGCGTCATAACAATCCTCCAGCTCCTTATCCATATTCTCTTTGATCATCTGCATGGGGACATGGCCTGGCCCCTCAATCATCACCTGTACATCATGTTGCCAGGCGATCCTGGTCAACTCACCCAAGGCCTCCAGCTCACCAAACTGTGCCGCATCATTGGCATCAGCCAGCGAACCAGGACGCAGCCCGTCTCCCAGAGAGAAGGCCACATCATAGGCCTTCATGATTTCGCAAATATCTTCAAAATGGGTATACAGGAAATTCTCTTAATGGTGCGCCAGACACCATTTAGCCATGATGGAGCCACCGCGGGAGACAATGCCGGTGAGTCGATCCGCGGTCATCGGCACATGACGCAATAGCAAGCCAGCATGGATGGTGAAGTAGTCAACACCCTGCTCTGCCTGTTCAATCAGCGTATCTTTAACGATCTCCCAGGTCAGCTCTTCTGCCTTGCCATCCACCTTCTCCAAGGCCTGGTAGATAGGCACCGTACCAATAGGCACCGGCGAGTTACGCAGAATCCATTCACGGGTTTCGTGGATATTCTTACCCGTGGAGAGATCCATAATGGTGTCTGACCCCCAGCGGATACCCCAGACCATCTTCTCCACCTCATCCTCGATAGAGGAGGTGACCGCAGAGTTGCCCAGGTTACCATTGATCTTCACCAGGAAGTTACGCCCAATGATCATCGGCTCCACTTCAGGATGGTTGATATTGGCCGGGATAATGGCACGACCAGCGGCAATCTCACTACGCACGAACTCAGGGGTAACCTCATTTGGGATATTGGCCCCAAAGCTCTGCCCCGGATGCTGCCGCAGCAGCTTTTCATACGCAGGATCCTGCCGCAGCTCGTTCAGACGCTGGTTCTCACGAATGGCGACGTACTCCATCTCAGGGGTAACAATGCCACGCTTGGCATAGTGCATCTGAGAGACATTATGACCTGACTTGGCACGGCGTGGCTTGCGGATATGCTCAAAACGCAGTGTTGCCAACGTAGGATCTGTAGCACGCTGGGTGCCGTAATCCGATGTTGGGCCTGCCAGCTCCTCCGTATCATTACGCTCAGCTATCCAGGCATCACGCACATCGGGCAGACCGCGCAGCAGATCAATATCTACATCGGGATCCGTATAGGGGCCAGAGGTGTCATACACAGGTATAGGCGGATTTTTTTCCACCCCAAAGATGCCGCCAGTATCCGTCTGGCTAATCTCGCGCATCGGCACCTGGATATCAGACCGAGAACCTTGGACATAAATCTTCTTGGAGCCCGGAAACGGCCGGGTAATCTCTTCAGAAAGGCGGGCAGTTTTCCGAACAAACGCTTCGGGGATTGCACTCATACTATAACCTCAACTACTGCATTGCGAAAAAAACACCAGCTACAGACAAGGCTGGGCCAGTTCGATGGGGAATAATATACCAACATACTCAAGAAATTTCTGAAAAAACAGCGAATCTTTCACTCATACGCTTGCCTGCTACAGACAAAATACGTAGGCTAAGCGCCCAACCGATTTAATATTAGTCAGGCAGGGGACTTCCATGGCCGAAAACAACATCGAACAAGCCCGTTTCAATATGGTTGAGCAGCAGATCCGCCCCTGGGAGGTGCTGGATCAGGCTGTGCTCAATACGCTTTCCACAGTGCCACGCGAGGCCTTTGTGCCCGATGCATACCGTAGCCTGGCCTTTGCTGACACTGAGATCCCCCTTGGGTATGGCGAACAGATGATGAAGCCGGTTATCGAAGGCCGCTTGCTGCAGGCCCTCGCTGTAAAACCCACCGATAAGGTACTTGAGATCTGCACTGGCAGTGGCTTCATTACCGCCTGTCTGGCTGAACTGGGCAGTCAAGTTATCAGCGTGGAAATTCAGGCAGAGCTAGCGCAACAGGCCAGCGCCAGACTTGAAGCACAGGGCATAAGCAATGCCGCCGTCAAGACCGGTGACGCCCTGGCCACCGCCTCTGCATACGGCAGCTTTGATGCCATCGCCATTACCGGCTCACTGCCACAGGCAGAGGCCGCTGACCTGCTGAAAACCCAACTCAATATCGGTGGCCGTATGTTTGTGGTTATTGGCGAAGGCGCTGTCATGGAGGCCCGCCTGATTACCCGCACGGGTGAGAACCAATGGATTTGTGAGGCACTGTTTGAAACCGAACTACCCCCACTGACCAATACATCGGCCACAAACACCTTTCAATTCTAAAACCAAGCCGGGTTTTGGCCTGCTAACCTGTCGGGCCATCGGCCCGCCAGGATCAACATGCCAGATACCATCGCAGACATTTCCGAATACATGGACAGCGTGGGCCGTCAGGCCCGCACTGCCTCCCGTGCACTGGCGCGGGCCAGCACAGCGGCAAAGAGCAGCGCCCTGATGGCTATCGCAACTGACCTCGATAACAGTCGGGAACTGCTGATCAGCGAAAACCAAAAGGATCTGGTAGCCGGTGCTGCAAAAGGGCTGGACACCGCCCTGCTGGATCGACTGGAGCTGACGCCTGCGCGCATCGACAGCATGATCGAAGGTCTGCAACAGATTGCCGCCCTGCCTGATCCTGTCGGCGAGATCACCGATCTTAAATACCGCCCCAGCGGCATTCAGGTTGGCCGCATGCGCGTACCCCTGGGCGTGGTCGGAATCATCTACGAGTCCCGCCCCAACGTCACAGCAGATGCCGCCGCACTCTGCCTCAAGTCGGGCAACGCCTGTGTGCTGCGCGGTGGTTCCGAGGCCTTCCACTCCAATCAGGCCATCGCTGCCAGCATCCGCTGTGGCCTAGAGCAGGCCGGGCTGCCTGCCAATGCCGTGCAGGTCATTGCAACGACAGACCGCGCCACAGTGGGGGCGTTGATCAGCATGCCGGACTATGTTGATGTCATCATCCCGCGCGGCGGCAAAGGCCTGATTGAACGCATCAGCAACGAGGCCCGTATTCCCGTCATCAAACATCTGGACGGCATCTGCCACATCTATATCGACGATGATGCCGACATGGAGAAAGCGCTACAGGTGACCTTTAACGCCAAGACGCAACGCTACGGCACCTGCAATACCCTCGAGACACTGTTGGTTGCGGAAGAGATTGCCGAAACCGTCCTGCCCGAACTGGGCGGCATGCTGAATGAAAAGGGGGTGGAGATACGGGGCTGCAGCACCACCTGCCGCATCCTGCCAAACGCCATAGCGGCCACCGAAGAGGATTGGAATACCGAATACCTGGCGCCAATACTCGCCATTCGGATCGTTAAGGATCTAGACGAGGCCATTGATCACATCAACCGGCACAGCTCACAACATACTGAATCGATCATTACGGAGAACTACTCAAGGGCGCGGCGCTTACTGCGCGAAGTGGACTCCAGCTCGGTCATGGTCAACGCATCAACCCGGTTCGCCGATGGTTTCGAATATGGTCTGGGGGCAGAGATTGGCATCAGTACCGATAAATTCCACGCACGCGGCCCAGTGGGGTTAGAGGGGCTGACATCGGTTAAATATATTGTGCTGGGTGATGGGCACATCAGAACCTAACGCATCACAGCTGACACCATGCTCGGAATATTAGGCGGCACCTTTGACCCCATCCACTTTGGCCACCTGCGCCCAGCGCTGGAGGTACAGCAGGCATTGGGACTGGATGAAATTCGCCTCATTCCCCTACGAGATCCACCGCACCGCAACCGGCCACACAGCACTGCCAAGCAGCGGCTGCAGATGCTGCGGGCAGCCATCCAGGGGCTACCCGGCTTCAGCATCGACACCCAGGAGCTGGAGCGGGAAGGAAAATCCTACACCGTTGAAACCCTGCACTCTTTACGCAGAGAGGTGGGTGCGACAAAACCGATCTGCCTGCTGATAGGCGCCGATGCCTTTCAACAATTTCATACCTGGCACCAACCTGACGAGATTTTACAGCTGGCTCACCTGATAGTGATGCAACGCCCTGGTGATTCGATACCACCCACCTCAGACCGGATCATCAAATCGCCTGAACCACTGGCCATTTCACCAGCGGGTTGCATCCTGTTTCAACCCGTCACACAGCTTGATATTTCAGCTACAACCATTCGGACATTGATTCACAACCACCAGAGTCCACGCTACCTGCTACCCGATGATGTGTTAACCATCATACAGAGAGAGCAGCTCTATCAATAACCCCGCAAACAGAAGTTAATTCCCAATATCCCCAGTCAACTAAAGTCATGCCGCCTGCATGACGCTACTGTTTTTAAGGACATGTTTGACTACTGCAGCATGTCGCCTTGATATGTGGTGGATACACGGGGAATACAAATGCTCAGAGAAGGACAGATTGCACCCAGATTTTCTTTGCCCGATGCAGAGATGATGTTGGTATCGTCTGCTGAGTTTAAAGGTTCAAAAAACATCATACTGTTTTTTTATTCACTGGAAGATTCTACAGACTGCACCATCAAGGCCATCGAATTTTCAGAGATGATCCATGATTTCAGGATAGCAGAGACAGCTATAATCGGCATCAATACCGACTGCTGCGGCTGCCATGCAAAATTTAGAGATAAATATGGTTTAAGCATCATGCTGCTATCAGACACTACGGGCAAAACATGCAATGCCTATAAGGTTTGGCAAAAAAAACCCTCTAACGCTAATTACAAATGGAAAAAATGCATTCGTGACTCTACCTTCATTATTGATAAAAAAGGAATCATCAGACATATCCTGCACGAACCCAATCCAGTAGGCCACGCAGCACATACTCTTGATTTGGTTCAATCAATGAGTGAGCCTTCAGCAGCGGCCTGATTGAATCATCATAAGACAGAGCCCATGCACACCTCCGCATCCACACATATCCCTGCATCACCACAGAGTGTCTACTCAGAACAGCTACAGCATGGATCATTAGATGAAGATTGCGCTCAGCGCACCGTAGTAAATGCCCTGCAAACACTACATAACCAACTACTGGCTACCCCACCCAACAGATCACCATCACTATCTGAGCGCCTCCTCTCCTGGAACAGACCCCAACCCGATGCTGCACCCCATGGACTTTATATATGGGGTGGCGTGGGCCGGGGCAAAACCTGGCTAATGGATATTTTTTTCAACAGCCTCTCTTTTAAAAAAAAGCAACGCCTTCACTTCCATCACTTTATGTGCACAGTACATCATGAGCTGGCACAGCTAAAAGGGCAGCGTGATCCTCTGGATATTGTTGCCGCTAATTTCTCACGCCACACGCAGGTATTATGTCTGGACGAATTGTATGTATCCGATATTGGCGATGCCATGCTACTTGGCCAACTGCTCAAAGGCCTGTTTCGTCATGGCATCACTTTAGTAACCACTTCAAATATACCACCCGATCATCTCTATCAGGATGGGCTGCAACGCATGGCTTTTTTACCGACTATCACATTAATCAAAGAGCATATGCAGGCAATCGAGCTAAGTGGCAGCATAGATTACCGCTTAAGATATTTGGAATCTGCAAAGGTATATCACACACCACTCAACAGAAAATCAGATCAGTTACTACAGGAAGAGTTTGAGCACCTTGCCATGTCAACAACTCAAGCGAGTGGTTCTATTACTGTAGCAGGGCGAGACATACCCTTTATCTCACAGGCAGCCAACATCATTTGGTTTGATTTTGACGTTATCTGTGGTGGCCCACGTGCATCTGCAGACTATATGGAAATTGCCAGTAATTTCCATACCATCATCCTATCCAACATCCCCCTCATGAATGATGAGCAGATCGACTGCATAAGGCGCTTCATGAACCTTATTGATGAGTTTTACGATCGCAATGTAAAGCTCATCATCAGCGCAGAGAGCACACCCGACAAACTATACCAAGGCCGTCAAATGATATTTGAATACCAGCGCACGGCCAGTCGCCTGCAAGAGATGCAATCAAGAACCTATCTTGCCAGAAGCCATAAGTTGAAATAGAGATGGGCTTGATTTTAGTATCCATTTGAGTCAACGTAGCGCAATGAATGATCAACTAACAGACCTACAGACACGTTTAACTTTTCAAGAAGAGAGCATTAATGCCTTGAACCACACAGTGGTGCGACAAGCCCAGTAGATCAGTGAATTACAACAGGCTTTCAAAAAAATGGCACGACAATTTTGCGCACTTTCACAATCTAATATTGCCAGTGAAGCAGAGGAGACTCCACCACCTCATTATTAACCTGGATGCTTCGTGAATTATACGTGTCAATCCAAATACCAATATAACCCACTTTAGATTGCATAGTCAGCACAATCTAAAAATCTTTCCGGTCTTATATTCCATTTACGAGGGTCTACAGCTCCAACAATCTTAACCTGGTTTGAGTTATCCTGAACAGAAATATCCAGATCTTCAGGATCAACATATTTTTGTTTCATCAAATCATAGATCACTCTTACCTTGGGACATAAGATTCTTCTCCCCTCTGACTCTACAACAACAGCAAAATGACCATCTGATAGCGCTACCAATGAACCTATAGGGTATACACCTATACAGTGAACAAATTGTTGCACCAACTCATGATTATAATGCTCACGACTACGCATAAGTTGATTTAACGCTGCATGGGGTGTGATACCTCTTTTATATGCCCGCTCAGCCGTTAATGAATCATAAACATCTACTATCGCAGCCATCTGGCCATACAGAGAAATATCATTGCCTTTTTTTCCAGCTGGATAACCTGAACCATCCATACGCTCATGATGCTCTGCCACTATTTGCAATACAACATCTGAAATACCAGGTGTATGAGATAATATCTCATAGCCTAACTGAACATGCTGGAAAGCAATTTCTTGTTCTTTTTTCGTTAACTTATCCGACTTTTCTATAATGTAACGTGGCAGCTTTGCCTTACCGACATCCATCAGCAATCCACCCAAACCAACCTGCGTCAGCTTCTTCACATCATAAGTAATGCTTTTTTCAAAAGCCATCATCAATATAGCAACATTAACGGCATGCTCAACCGTATAAGCCCCTACTTTTTTGATGCACATAAGTCCAATACTGGCATCTGAATTATTTACAAAAGAGCGCGCCATATCTCCCATTGCACAATTTACATCATCCATTGGGAGAGGATCACCCTGGCGAACACACTCCATAACACGGCCTAGCACCTTGATTATTTCTTTACGCACATTGATGGCATTAGAAAGCTCTTCAAACAGCGGCTTTGTATCATATTTTACCGCCTCTTCTTTTTCAGCAGTCGCCTTGCTGTAATCACTCCTTGCTTCAGCATCAGGGCATTCAACATCAATCCCTTTATCTGTGTCGATATAAAGCTCCTCTATGCCTGCCCTAATAATTTCATCAATCTGTTCTTGTGAGGTAATGTAAAACTCTCTAAGTGCAAAAGGATGATTTGTCCAATCACAATTGAGGTCATAAACATACATCTTGAGCAGTAAGTTCGAGGTGGGGATTTTTTTAATCAAAATTTGGCACTCTTGTATCTTCCTGGCAACCAATTGATCTCCATATCTCCTGATACATCACTGCCTTTAGGAGCGGAAAAATAGTGTGTCACTCAAAAACAAATTCAGCCCGATAAGGCAACATCTTAATACTCATTACATCATTATTATGATCGGGATATCACATACAAAAAGCAGCACTGGCGGATAGCTGCAATCCTACCCCTCCATACAATATGGCGTTAACTTCCTTAGCCGCAATAAGCTACACAACCTCTCGATCACGCACACCCAGCAGATAGAGAATCCCATCCAATCCCAGTGTCGAGATCGCATGCTGTGCATTCTCCCGCACAACAAGTTTGGCATGGAAGGCAACCCCTAATCCAGCCAAACGCAACATGGGCAGATCATTGGCACCATCGCCTACGGCAATCGTTTGCTCCAGGCCTATACCCATCTTAGCGGCCATCTCCTGTAATAATTCAGCTTTTTTTGCCCCATCTACAATGTCACCTTTAACAATACCCGTCAGCTTGCCATCCACGATATCCAGTCTGTTTGCCCCTACAAAATCAATACCCAGTCTCTTTTGCAGATAGTTGGCAAAATAGGTAAAACCACCTGAGAGGATGCCCACCTGATAACCCAGTCGCTTCAGATTTGAGATAAGACGGTCAGCCCCCTCAGTAATCGGCAGTGATTCAGCAATTTCTTCCAGCACAGACTCATCCAGTCCCTTAAGTAGTCCCAGCCTACGGTGGAAACTCTCCTTAAAATCAATCTCTCCGCGCATTGCAGACTCAGTAATGGCCGATACCTTTTCTCCAATGCCAGCAGCCCGCGCCAGCTCATCGATAACCTCGACCTGAATCAATGTAGAGTCCATATCGAATACGATTAAACGGCGGTTGCGGCGATAGAGGTTATCTTCCTGAAATGCAATATCCACCTCTTCATCACGCGTAATCTCCAGGAAGGCCTCTCTTAGCTCTGTAATATCACCAGGCACGCCCCGCAGAGAGAACTCAACACAGGCCCGGCGATGGGGCTCCTCATCCTGCAGTGAAAAGCGGCCAGAGAGGCGTGTCATTCCATCAATATTCAGCTGATGATCGGCCACAACTTGTGCAACCCGGGAGATGTTGCCCGCAGTCAGTTTACGACCCAGCATGGTGACGATGTAACGGGGTTTACCCTGCAACCCCACCCAGTGTTCATACTCAGCTGCCTCGATTGGGGTAAATTTGATATTTAGCCCAAGCCTGTGGCCTTCAAACAGCAGATCCTTCAACACGACTGAAGACTCTTCCTGAGGCGCAATTTCCAACAGCATCCCCAGCGAGACATGCTCATGAATAACGGCCTGCCCAATATCCAGTATATTGACGTTATGGCACACCATGACATCGGTGAGCGCTGCTGTGAGACCAGGATGATCTTTGCCCGTAACATTTAGCAGGATAATTTCGCGCATAGAGATTAAGCCTATTTATCAGTAGATTGGATGGGGGGAGTGGGTTATTTTGAATAACCACAGCAGACCTTATTCACCCTGGCACAGGTGTGGCTGAATATCAGGGGGTATCTGCAGATGAAATCCCTGTTCACGCAGATTGGCCATAACCTGCGCAATATCTTCCTGCGCCAGATTACACCCTCGGTGCAACTCAATCTCCATCACCAGCGTTGCCTGCCCAAAACGATCAAGCAACGGCTTGGGGATATTTTCAAAATCATCTTCCTGCGCCAGATAGAGATACATCGCATCCTTACGGCTGCTTCGATAGATCCAGCAGGAAATAGCATCATCTTTAAACTCTGTCATAACCACATTCAGCATTCAGACTAAAGGGCGGCTATTGTAGCCGAAACAGATGATAAAGCTACGCTACACTTTAAGGAACCTCTGAATAATTACCTTTAATATTCACCAATCGATTGATATAGATGTTACTGATAATCATTACAGTTTAATTTGCCCGTATAAGTCCGGTTTTTAGGCATTTTTTCATTTAAAAAGGCCTTTTCTGGCC
>JAJRZI010000010.1 GCA_024275295.1 Gammaproteobacteria bacterium
CGTCGTAGCTGTAGTTGACCACTTTGTTGCCGGGGTAGGTCAGCTGAGTGAGGTTACCCGCTACGTCGTAGCCGTACTGCACTGTGAACCCGTTGGGATCGGTGTGGCCGGTGAGGCGATTGAGGGCATCGAAGCTGTTGCGGGTGATGCCCAGCGGGGCGGTCATGCTGATCAGGTTGTCTCTGGAATCGTAGTCGAGGCTGACGGTATGGCCCGGATAGGTAATGGTGTTGAGCTTACCGGATTGGGTGTAGCTGGTGCTGACCGTCTGGTTGTTGCGGTCGGTCTGGCTGACCAATCGGCCCAGGTTGTCGTAGCTGGAGCGGGTCTTGCGGTTGAACGGGTCGATACGTTCGGTAACCAGGCCGCGGTCATCGTAGACGAAGTGGGTCTGGGTGTTGACCTGGTCGGTGAGGCGGGTCATGCGGCCGATGGCATCGTAGACGGTGGTGACAGCCGGTTCGGTGGCAATTTTGGCGGTGGCCGGGTAGCCGTTGCTGTCATAGGTGTAGCTGGTGGCGGTGAGCCTGGGGTCGGTTGTGCTGCTCACCTGGCCATTGGCGAGGTAGGCGGTGGTGGCCTGGTTGCCTTCGCCGTCACGGATGGTAATGGGGCGGTGTTTGGCGTCATAGTCGATCTCTGCGGTGTTCGCCAGTGCATCAGTGACGCGCTCCAGACGGTGTTGGGCGTCGTAGCTGAAACCGGTGGTCTGGGTCAGGGCATTGGTGGTTTGGGTGCGGGTGTTGGCGCTGTCGTAGAGGTGGACGGTTGTGTTGCCGCGGGCGTCGGTCTGCCGTGTCGTTTGTCCCTGGCCATCGTATGCGGCGCTGGTGCGATTACCCAGGGCATCTTCAATGGCTATTTTGCGCCCGGCGAAGTCGTAGTGGTAGGTGATGCGGTTTCCAATAGGGTCTTCCTCCGCCGAGGTCAGCCCCGTGTAGTGCATTTTGTAGGTGACGATGCCTGTCTCACGGGGTGCCCGCTGTTCGATCACTCTTCCGGCGGCATCGTAGGTGTTGTCGACGATGGTGACAGCCTCGGGGTTGATGACGGTTTGTATCCGGTGCAGGGCGTCGTAGCTGTAGCTCCAGCTGGCATTTTCAAGGCCGGTGACGCCGGTCAGCTCTTCTCCGGTCTGGGTGTAGGTGACTGAACGACCGTTCCCGTCATTGACACTGGTCAGTCGATTGCCCGTGTAGTTCAAGGTCAGGGTGCGGTTGTAGGTGTCTTTTACCTGGGTGAGTTTTCCTCCGGCGTAGGTAAAGGTGAGGCTGTTGCCATCGATGTCGGTGAGGGAGGTGATCTTGTTGTCGCTGTTGAAGGCGATGACGGTGCCGAAGCGTTCACGTAGTTCATAAGTGCCATCACCCAGTTTGACCAGTGTGGTGGTTACGCCAGGAGGCGGGGCATAGCTACCATCGGGCAGTTGCCGAAAGGTGAGTGCCTGGTTGCCAACATGGACGCTGACGGCGTTGCCCAAAAGCTGGTTGGTGGCCCAGTTCGCTACCAGGGCACCTACCGTCCAGGCTTTTAGTGTTGGCTGGGTGGCTTCCATCAGGTCGCGGGTGACGAAGGCGGAGACGATCAGGGCGGCCGCATCGATGGGGGTGCGTTTACCCAGCCCAATCTCTACATTGCTGTGTTCAGATAAATAGATATTGTAGTTGTGAGTCCAGCCCCGACCGAGGCCAGTACCGTCCTGGCTCACCTGCTGGCTGTTGTAGAAACGGGTGAAGCTCAGGCCACGCGGCCCGTTACCGGCGATGCTGATATCGCTCTTGCGTGTGAAAAATGCGCCGCTGTTCAGGTCTACGGGGTCAGCGGCCGGGGTAGGTTGAATGGTGGCTGAGGGAGTAAGTTTGATGCTCGAATCAAGCTGTACCATCGGCGTATCCACGATCGCAGGGAGGCTGGAAAAGCCACCATTCAAACCACCGCCGATGATCATGTCGAGACTGCGCACTGCACCGTTGACGCGGTAGTCCACATAGCCATTGCCGGTCCAGTCGTTCAGCGTGACCTGGCCACTCTCAGGCAGAATGAGGGTGCCATTATTGTTTACTGCACTCTGGAATCGATTCAGGTCATTGGTGGTATAGCCGGTCAACTGGGGTTTAATGACACCGAAATTACCCTGGTTGGCGAGAAAGAATTTTTCGCCGTTCTGGTTGTTCAGCGCAAAGATTCTGATGGTCGATATGCCTGGATTGCTGATGCCTTGCAGCTGTTCCAGCACGCTGTGTTCCATGGCACTGGCGACAAAGCCGCTGGCCTGGAAGCCGCCGCTGGCAGCATCTGTGGTCTCTGGCAGTATTGAGCCAAATTGAGCCTTTACATCGACGAAATAGCCCGCTTCCTGGCCGACGATTCCAAAACGGTGGTGCTGTAGCATGCGGTTGCCACTTACTGCTCCGATCAGCTCTGCGTTCAATTGTGTCTGCTGCATCCAGGTCTGACCGATAACGTTGAGGGTTTCGGTCAGCACCTCGCGGGAGCCGTTAGCCATCCCTTGCAGGGTCATTTTGTTGAGCAGGCGCTGGCGTTCGCCAAGCAACTTGCTGTTACGATCTCCGCCGAAGGCGGAGGCCAGGACATAGCTGCCGCTGGAGCGGTTGAGGGTAAAGGTGACGCTTTGATCGGCGAAGGTGCCGCCGTTGGCGGCATAGGGGTGGTTAATCGAAACGACAAAATCACTGAGACTGCCGGTGGGTGTCCCTTCGGCAATCAGGAGGGCGTCATCAAGGTGAATCTCCGCAACCGGGGTTGCTTCAACGACCCCAGTCAAGATGACGTCATTGGTGGCAAATACGCTGCCATTATATGACCAGGCAAATGTCAGCGTGGCGTTCTTGCGCCCTGCCGATTGGCCCGTGGCCGAGAATTTGACCTTTGTATCCAAGCTTCCTCCCGGCGGAAGGTTGTTGTTTCCACTGCCGGCAACAAAGCTGAATGCGTTGCTGCCGGTCATGGTTACGGCCAACTGAACGGTGACAGAATTCGGGTTGGTGTTGGTCCAGGTGAAAGTCGGACCGTCCCCACCATTGGCTGTGCCGAAATCGGTTGCGCCCGGTGGCGGTGGGTCAATAACAGTGCCATCGCCCACATAGGTGATGCTGAGCTTCTTGTCTGCGATGTCGGGGATGTTCTGTGTGATGTCGATGCCACCGTGTTCAAACCGAACGGTATGCATGTAACCGGATGGGATCTCCGTCCATTGCGGTTCGGTAGGTGTGCCGACAAACGGTAAGGCTGTAGGCAAGACGCCGCTATTGTCCGGCACGATCTCTCGGCCGCCGACAATATCGCGAACACGGGCGTTGAATTGGTTCTGTTTGAGGTGTGTGACGAGGGTATTCGTCAGGCTGTTCAGATGGCTTTCCAATGCACCTTGATTAAGGTTGCTGATGGAATCCGTACCTGTTGTCCCGCCCGCTGCCGCCAATAAGGCGGATTGGTCGTAGCCCATGGCGGCGATAAGGTCGATACCATTGGCTGTGGTGCTGGGTTTGAAGGCCGGGTCTAACTCATAGAGTGTACCGCCAATATCAACGACGACCCACACGCGATCCATGGTGAAGCTGCTACCCTGGTTCACCGCCGGGATACCGCCAGTGGCGATGAGGGTGCCGACAATGGTGTTGTCCGCTTGCGTGCCCAGCCATTTCGCCAGATCCATTCCATCGACTGCGGAGAGCGGGATATCCATTGTGCCATACTGGTAGTTGGCCGTATAACCCGCAGCACGCAGTGCCTCGACCAATAAAGCAGCCTGATCAAAATCATTGCCGCTACGCTCAAGCAGGGTCAGATGCGGGCCTTTGAGGGCACCATAGTAAGGGACATACTCAAAATAATTGCGGACAAACTGGTAGATGCGTAGTGGGTCATTCTCCAACGCTTCCGCCAGTTGCGTATAATCTGATGAGGAAAAGGCTGCGACTTGCTGCAGATCAGATTGTGCAGATACTACCTCTTGTCTTGCAAGCACTGCTTTTGCATCTTTCGGGCTAACAAGCTCAGCGGTGCCTGCAACCCAGCCGGGGCCACTTGTATCTGCCAGGGCGAAATCTGAAATAATGGCGGTGGTAACAAGCGCACCACACAGTGGGATGAGCCTTAATAGATGCGAAATACTATCCATGTCTTGTCCTTGGATTTATTCAGTTATTATTTGTTACAGTGCAGATCCTTTTGAATCCCTTACCTTGGTTATGGCGAGAATTTATACGCTGCCTGCATCACAGTGTCAAACCATGTAGCGTTCTTTTTCTCGATACACAAGACCATTTGAAGTCTTTACATTAATCACCAAGTTACCTCTATTATTTAAAATTTAATTCTTTGAAAACAAACATATGCTAAAGCCATCAGGGAAACTTCACTGCAAGTATGAAATATCTGGCCTTACCTTGCGCATGCTTTATCTGGGGTGTTTTTCAGAAAACTCCTACACGTTGCCATTTAGCGCATTGCGATACAGGTTATAAAAGAGAGAGGGAGGGGGCAAGACCATTCCATCAACCTACGGACTAAAAAACCGCTGCATCCAACCCCCCACCACACTTGAATCTGTCGATTGGCCCAATGAGGCGAGTGCTTGTTTATAACACTCTTCTGTTAGGTTATCTCTATTCTCATCAAGCCATGCCTGCATAAAGGATTGGTCATACTCAGGATGCCCCTGAATGGCGAAGATATGCTCACCAATGGCATACATCTGGTGCAGGCAAAAACGATCACCCGCCAACAGCATCGCCTCGCCGGGAAGCATCTCTACCTGATCTTTATGACTGAAACCAAGTGCGCAACGGGGCAGTTCCGGCATCATCCAGGGCTTGTGCTGACGGACAGCGCCGTCACGTACACCAACGCCCCAACCTTTGGGTGATCTGTTCACATCACCCCCCAGGGCATGGGCAATCACCTGATGGCCAAAGCCAATACCGATCAATGGCTGCCGATTGAAGTGGCAGGCGCAGGCAAACTCCATCAACTTTGTAATCCAGGAGTTTTTATCGTGGACACTGTGTTGCGATGCACCAATAATCCAGCCATCGCACTCATGCAGCGAATTCGGCCAGTATCTTTGTGTCACATTGTATTCATGCAGAGAAAAATCTGCGGGGAAATGCTCGGCAAAAAACTGCTGGAACATGGTTCCGTACCCCTGCCGATAATCTTCAGTATCATGATCAAAGGCATACGCATTTAACAGTCCAATCTTCATTCACACGCTCGCAGGTTAGTGGCCACGGTTACTTACAGATCGAGAGTATATGAGGCAGGCA
Organism: Gammaproteobacteria bacterium; assembly: GCA_024275295.1. GTDB lineage: Bacteria > Pseudomonadota > Gammaproteobacteria > Chromatiales > Chromatiaceae > WFXD01. The sequence continues at coordinate 5,289 of JAJRZI010000010.1, forward strand.
ACTATCACTCAACTTTATCTATTTGATATATTGGGCAGCCCAGCCAGCAGCCAGCAGAAAAAGTGAATATCTCCGTCATCATTCCCACCCATAACCGGGCACACACTATTGGCCGGGCCATTGAATCTGTTTTGAAACAGAGCCTGCCACCCTCAGAGGTCATTATCGTTGATGATGGTTCCCCCGATAAGACGGCAGCGCTGATTCAGAATGATTTCCCCAGATGCCACTATATTTACCAGCAAAACCAAGGGGTCAGCAGCGCCCGCAATAGCGGCATCCGCGCCGCCAGCAGCGAATGGCTGGCCTTTCTCGACTCTGATGATGAGTGGATGCCCGGCAAACTTGCCACACAGGCAGCCGCGCTGAAAGACAATCCGGGCATACAGCTCTGCCATACGGAAGAGATCTGGATTCGCAACGGCACGCGTGTCAATCAGATGAAGAAACATGCCAAAAGAGGCGGATGGCTCTTTCAGCACTGCCTGCCGCTGTGCGCGATTTCACCCTCATCTGTCATCATCCATCGCTCCCTGTTTGAGTCGCTGGGGCTGTTTGATGAGACCCTGCCCGCCTGCGAGGATTATGACCTCTGGCTACGCATCTGTGCCTTTTACCCCACGCTATTTGTAGAGACGGCGCAGATCATCAAGTATGGCGGCCATGAGGATCAGCTCTCCCGCAGACATTGGGGGATGGATCGTTTTCGGATTCAGGCGCTGGAGAAGATCCTTGCCCACCCGCAGCTTTCATCCGCTGACTGGCAAGCAGCCACTGAGATACTGATAAAAAAGGCGGGCATACTGGCACAGTGGGCAATAAAGCGAGGGAAAGAGCAGCAGGCTGATACCTATCTGCAAATACAGCGCCATCACCGGCAACTCATGCAGAACCGATGCAGCCCGAACTAATGATGAGCAACCCTGCATTCAACTTTATCGTCGCACTGCCTGCTGAGTCTAAACCTTTGATTGCCCACTTTGGACTTAAACGAGTGCAGCCTGACGGCATGTTTCCAATCTATCAAAAAGGCGCCATCTCATTGGTTCGATCCGGTGTTGGCAAAGCAGCATCCGCAAACGCGACCCGTTTTCTGTTAAACCATCCGTGGCAGAAAGAGAGCATCTGGATCAATCTGGGCATTGCCGGGCATGCCACTCGCCCGATAGGTGATATGATCCTGGCTCAACAGACGCTGGATGAGGATTCACAGCGAACGTGGAAGATCCCCTCCAACCTCAACTCGCTCTGCGAGCTAGAGAGATTGACCACACTGAGCAAACCTGAATTTGACTACACCCGGCCCGGCGCATTTGATATGGAGGCAGCCGGATTCCTCTCCGCACTGGAGGGCAACGGCTACTGCCTGAAGATTATCTCTGACAACAGGCTCAATCCCGGGCAGGGCATCAAGGCCAAACAGGTTTCGCAATTGATCCGCGAACAGCTCGATAACATAGACCAGTTGATGCATCAACTCAGCAGCCAATGACATTAAAAAACAGAACGATCATTGTAACAGGTGCCAGCCGTGGGATTGGCCGAGCCATTGCAGAAACCCTGATCCAGGAAGGCGCCACCGTCATCGGCATTGCCCGTGATTTCAGCACCTGGGATGAGCCACCCCGACAGCTCATTCCGCTGCAACTGGATCTCACCCGACTGGATGAACTGCCAAAACAGATCAAAAAACTGGCACGGCAGCATCCCGATATCAACGGCATCATCTTTAATGCCGGAGAGGGTCGCTTTGGTTCATTGGAGGAGTTCTCTCCGCAACAGATTCGTCATCTGATAGATCTCAACCTCACCAGCCAGATCCTGCTGGCGCGAGAACTGGTGCCAAATATGAAGCGCCAGCCGCAAGGCGACCTGATCTTCATCGGCTCAGAGGCCGCACTGAGCGGCAGCCGCAAGGGCGCGCTCTACTGCGCCACCAAATTTGCCCTGAGAGGCCTTGCCCAGTCGCTGCGCGAGGAGTGTTCCAACTCAGGCATCAGAAGCACCATCATCAACCCCGGCATGGTCAAGACCGGCTTTTTTGACACCCTCGCTTTTGAACCTGGCGAAGCTGAAGAGAACTACATCCTGCCACAGGATGTTGCAGATGCAGTGTTTACTGTTTTATCCGCACGGCCAGGAACCTGCTTTGACGAGATCAATCTCTCGCCACTGAAGCGGGTTATTAAATTCAAATAACCAACTCAATAACCTCAACCTCATCCCCCAACACCCGCCATTTCAAATCAAAATCATACAGGCGCATCCCGTAGATCCGGTCTGATTGGGATCTGTTTTTATAGGCCGGGCGCGGGTCACACTCCAGCAGCTTCGTAATCAAACACTTCAGCTCTGCCCCATCATCACGCTGTTGCAACTGGGCTTCGGCCATCTCGCTAAAGCGTACCTTTTTAATGGCTTGTGGCGGCTCAGATGCATAGCCACTGCTGGCCTCAGGAATACTATCCACATAGGGAATATAGGGTTTGATATCAAGCACCGGCGTTCCATCCAGCATATCAATACCCGACAGCAGCAGCTCCACCTTGCCATGCTGATTGGATATGCCATCCAATGCCACGACTGACAACCCGATGGGATTGGGGCGAAAGGGTGATCGACTGGCAAAGACGCCGACACGGCGATTTCCACCCAGCCTTGGTGGCCGCACTTGCGGCTGCCACTGCTCACGCATTGTCTGATGAAAGATAAATGTCAGCCAGATATGCGAGAACTCCTCCAACCCCACAAACGCCTCAATACAATCATAAGGCGCTAACAGCTCCAGCTTTGCTTTTGCCTCAGGCACCAACAGCGGTTGCCGTGGAATACCAAATTTCTCCCGAAACGGGGAGTGGACAACCCCTATTGGAGTGAAGGAATAAGTCATCAAATAACCTCAATTTTGTATTAAAATATGCGCTCATCTAGACAGCAAACCATTATCGCCCCAATGCACGCCTACTACCCCTGGATCAAACTCATCCACGTCAGCATGGTCACCCTGACAGCCTGTTTTTTTGTCATACGCTTTTTCTGGATGATTAAATACCCGGCACTGCTCCAGCAGACCTGGGTAAAAAAACTCCCACCCGTCATAGACACAACCCTGTTGGCCAGTGGCATCACCATGGCTGTGCTCTCCCACCAATACCCCTTACAACAACCCTGGCTAACCGCAAAGGTCACGGTACTGATTGCTTACATTATATTGGGTATGGTTGCCTTGAAATGGGGATCAACCCTGCGTATTCGTATCATTGCCGGTATTTTTGCATGCGCATCTGTTGGCTATATTATCTCCGCAGCACTGACCCGCAATCCATTTCCAATTAATTTATTGTTTTCATAGTATAAATATTGAAACCCAGCCCAAAGTTACGTTAGGATCTGTCAGCATTTATATATAGAATCCGAGGTCTTCGCTCCTATCCGCCTGGAACATGCATTTAATACAGACAGGGCACACAAGGTTATACAGATCATCTTATGACAATTACATTCAACCGCATTACCTTCATCACCATCATTGCACTATTAGCATTGGTTATTCCGTTGACCTCAACAGCCGCAAAACTCACCCTTGCTGAAGGCATCAATAAAGCAGGCCGGCAACGCATGCTGACACAGCGCATGGTCAAGACGTACTGTCAGATGGGTATGGAACTGCGCTACCGTAAATCAGAGAAGCAGCTGAATGCGGCCATCTACCTGTTTGACACCCAGCTGGAAGAGTTACAACAGTTCGCTATTACTGCTGAGGTCAAGGCAGGACTGGCCAAAGTCAAAAGGCTCTGGAGGGGGGTTAAAGAGACGGTATCATCCGAGGTAAAACGGGAAAATATTGAACAGTTGAGAGCGGATGCTGAAAAGCTGCTTAAAGCAAGCCACGAGGTCGTTTTGATGCTGCAGGATCTCTCCGGCACCTCACAGGGCAAGCTGGTCAATATTGCAGGCCGCCAACGCATGTTATCCCAACGCATTGCCAATCTTTATCTCCTTCAGGCATGGGGGTTTGAAAAAGAGCCTTTCACCTCTGACTATCAAACAGCCATTAACCAATTTGACAGCGCCTTAAATCTGCTCAAAAAAGCACCTGAAAATACAAAAAAATATTGGACGCACTCGAAGAGGTCTCACTGCAATGGGGTGTTTTTCAGCACAGCGCAAAGTTAAAAAAGGGGAAATATATCCCTGCATTGATTGCCCGGTCAGCGGATAAGATACTGAGTCAGATGAATACCATTACCGGGATGTATACCCTGCTACCGGCTAAGTAGATACTCAGAAACCGGGCTTCGGGACTTCCAAAAACGGCGCAGCCCTCGTCGCTCTATCTGAAACACCTGCCCATCACAGGGGTAGAGGCTCAGCCGCTCAATCTGTTTTTTCTGTAGCATGCGCTGTAGTGCAACAGCCCAGCGCTCAAACTCATCAAGCCTGTCAACCCAACTCTGGGGATCTGCTGCCAACACCGTGCGTAACAGTGAGGGATAGACAACAAGGTAGGCATCACCTTCATGCTGCTGTGTTAATGCATCCAACGATAGTGCATGGCACTCTATTTCAGATAGCTGCGAAAGCCCTTGGCTAAGCAGATCATCCGCCATCACTGCACTGAAATCGGCCTTCCATCTCTCTGGCAAGCAACCACCACCAGAGAGCCAAATACCATTGACGGGCAAGAGGTGTGCAGCCTCCCGTTGCATATTGGAAGCAGCTGAGTGAAACAGCATCTGAACTTCATTCAAAACAGAACGCCACCTGCTCGCCTCTTCCCCCGAAGGCAGATACGGATCAATATTACGCCCAATAACATCCGCCAGAGGACTGGTGTTTACAACAGGTGTTGTGGGCAGTCGCAGATACCAGTGATTTGGATGAGGTGCTTCTATATGCCATCCATCCTGTGAAAAGTGCTGATTAAAAAGTGCAACCAACTCATCCGCATCTGCTGGACGTATATCCAGCATCTCGGCATCGAATAACAACAGGCGATCTGCTGTTGGTTTAAGGAATACAGGATCAGCGTGCAACCAGAAGGCATCATCCTTTTCACCACCCTCAGCCAATCGAGAGACAGCGGCAGATGGCAGATCACTGCTCTCCCTCTTTGGCACAGCAAACAGATCAAACAGGGTTGATTCAAATGAATGGCCGCCTGATTCAGTCACATCTGCCCGGGCAAGCAGCATCTCCACTGCAGGCGCCACCGGCTTCAGGCCAAGCTCTGCCAAGCCCGGCATTGGGCCAAACAGGCCAGGAACCACGAGGTGAAGATGAGAAGTCACAAGGGGGAGAGATCAATGGGTAGAGATCACAAAACAGCATGCGCTGTTATCTGACCCCTACCCACCAGGCATCTATTCAGACATGTTATCCAGAATGGCATTCTTTACAGCTTCCAGCTCAGCATCAACTGTAATCATGGAACCTGAACATTGTTTTATAGCCGTATCAGGATCTTTCAGGCCATGGCCAGTCAATGTGCAGACAATCTTGCTACCTTCAGGGATTTTGCCGCTCTTGATATCACGCAGCGCACCTGCCAGAGAGGTCGCTGACGCTGGCTCACAAAATATCCCCTCATTTTGGGCAAGCATCTTCTGTGCTGCAAGAATCTCCTCATCTGAGCACTCGTCAAACCAGCCATTTGATTCATCTTTAACCTTCCAGGCCTTATCCCAGGATTGCGGATGGCCAATACGGATGGCAGTTGCTACCGTCTCAGGGTTATCCACCATCTCACCGCGCATGAAAGGCGCTGAGCCATCTGCCTGATAGCCCACCATGACAGGAGAGTTATTGACGATGCCATGCTCTTTGTATTCACAGTACCCCATCCAGTGCGCAGTAATGTTACCCGCATTACCCACAGGTAGGCAGTGGTAGTCAGGAGCACACTCAAGCTCTTCCATGATTTCAAAGGCTGCTGTTTTCTGGCCCTGAAGACGGAAGGGGTTGATAGAGTTTACGATGGTCACAGGCGCATGTTCGGCAACATCTTTTACCAACTGCATGCCTGCATCAAAGTTGCCTTTGATCTGGATAACGACTGCACCATGCATCATCGCCTGTGCCAATTTACCCAGTGCAATCTTGCCATCTGGAATTAGCACAAACGCTGTGATGCCTGCACGTGCCGCATAGGCGGCGGCGGCGGCTGAGGTATTGCCGGTAGAGGCACAGATGATGGCTTTGCTGCCCTCCTCCACTGCCTTGGTCACCGCCATGGTCATGCCGCGATCCTTAAAGGAGCCGGTAGGATTTAACCCTTCATATTTGACATAGATATCAACATCCTTACCAATCAGGCCAGGAATATTGTTGAGCCGGATAAGCGGTGTATTTCCCTCGCCCAGGCTGATCAGGCGGGTATCATCATGCACCGGGAGACGATCACGGTATTTATTGATCAGACCGGTGTAACGAGTTCTAAATGGCATGGTGATTTCTCAAGTTCTGTGATTAATAAGGTAGCTGTGGCTTAGGCTTAACCGTCAAGCTGCTCCATTCGAATGCGAGTCACCTCGCCGTTGATGCTATCCAGGGCTTCAATCTTTTGGATCGCCGCATTCATCTGTTTTTCCAGCACGCTATGGGTCAGCATAATGAGTGGCACATGCGTCTCTTCAGCTGCAGGTTCACGTTGCTGCATTGCCTCAATGCTGATGCCCGCATCACCCAGAATGCCAGCAACCTGAGCCAGAACACCCGGCTGATCTGCCGCCTTCATGCGCAGATAGTAGGCTGTGACCACATCCTCCATCCCCAGCACCGGCAGGTCGGAGAGTTCGTCAGGCTGAAACGCAAGGTGGTGCACACGGTTTTCGGGGTCGGTCGTCAATGCACGCACCACATCCACCACATCGGCAACCACAGCCGAGGCTGTCGGATCTGCACCTGCACCTGCACCATAATAGAGTGTTGGGCCTACCGCATCACCCATAACCAGCACCGCATTCATCACCCCATCGACATTTGCAATAAGGCGGCGCTCAGGGATCAGGGTTGGATGCACCCTTAATTCCACACCCTTTGGTGTCTTACGGGCAATACCCAGATGCTTGATGCGGTAACCCAGCTCCCCCGCATAGATCACATCCTGCTGTTCAATCTTTGAGATCCCTTCAGTATAGGTTTTATCAAACTGCAGCGGGATACCAAAGGCAATAGATCCGAGGATGGTCAGCTTGTGGGCAGCATCAATGCCCTCCACATCAAAGGTGGGATCGGCTTCGGCATAGCCCAGCGCCTGGGCCTCGGCCAGCACATCCTCAAAATCCCGCCCCTTATCCCGCATCTCAGAGAGAATAAAGTTGCCGGTGCCATTGATGATACCTGCAACCCATTCGATCTGATTAGCAGCAAGTCCCTCACGAACCGCCTTTATAATAGGAATGCCGCCTGCCACACCTGCTTCAAAGGCAACAGTAACGCCCTTCTTCTGTGCCGCTGCAAAAATCTCATTGCCGTGCAGGGCTATCAGGGCCTTATTGGCCGTAACAACATGCTTGCCGTTCTCAATCGCCTTGAGCACCAGCTCACGGGCTGGAGAGTAGCCACCGATCAGCTCAATAATGATATCCAGTTCAGGGTTATCCACCAGGGCAAAGGCGTCGTTTAACACCTCGATATTCTCTATCCCTGGTACAGTCTCCGGATCATACTCACGGGCTGCTGCCTGAGTAATCTGGATCTCACGACCGGCTCGCCTGGCAATCTCACTGGCATTCTTAAGCAGCACACGAAACGTGCCGCCACCGACGGTGCCCAGCCCCATCAGCCCAACCTTGACTGGTTTCACTATTCTTCTCCCCAAATATTTTGTTCAATGACTGTAGTGATCAAAGCATTAACACTCAAACTACTCAACATCCAGCAGACCATCCTGGCGGAACATGTCCCGAATGCCGCGCACAGCCTGCCGGGTTCGATGCTCATTCTCGATCAGCCCGAAGCGCACATGATCATCACCATGCTCACCAAAACCGACACCGGGCGAGACCGCAACCCGGGCATCTTTCAGCAACTTCTTGGAAAACTCCAGCGACCCCATCTCTTTGTACGGCCCAGGGATTGGCGCCCAGACAAACATCGTAGCCTTGGGTCGCTCAACTGGCCAGCCTATGGCATTCAGGCCATCGCACAGCACATTGCGCCTCAACTCATACATATCGCAAATCTCTTTGACACAATCCTGTGGCCCCTCCAGTGCGGCAATTGCCGCCACCTGGATAGGGGTAAACATACCGTAGTCCAGGTAGGATTTGATCCGCGCAAGCGCTGCTATTAACGTCTTGTTGCCGCACATAAAGCCGACACGCCAGCCCGGCATATTGTAGCTTTTAGAGAGTGAAAATGACTCAACCGCGATCTCTTCTGCACCCGGCACCTCAAGAATCGAAGGGGCTTTATAGCCATCAAATACGATATCCGCATAGGCCAGGTCGTGGATCACCCAGATATTATGCTCACGGGCAATCTTGACAATCTTCTCAAAAAAATCCAGCTCCACGCATTGTGTTGTGGGGTTACCAGGGAAATTCAGCACCAGCATCTTCGGGCGTGGCCAGGAGTCGGTGATCGTCTCCTCCAGCTTAGCGAAGAAATCCACACCCGGCACCATCGGCACATGACGAATATCTGCCCCGGCAATCACAAAGCCATAAGGGTGAATCGGATAGGCCGGATTCGGCACAAGCACAGAATCACCCGGCCCCATCGTAGCCAGGGCCAAATGCGCCAGCCCCTCTTTGGAACCGATGGTGACAATGGCCTGCGTCTCTGGATCAAGCTGCACATCGTAGCGATCCCTGTACCAGTTGCAGATAGCCCGACGCAGGCGGGGAATCCCCCGTGACATAGAGTAGCGATGGGTATCTTTTCTGTTCGCCACCTCGGTCAGTTTATCCACGATGTGTTGAGGCGTGGGTTGATCTGGATTACCCATGCCGAAGTCGATTATATCTTCCCCACGGGCACGGGCCGCCGCTTTTAGCTCATTGACAATATTGAAGACATAAGGCGGCAAGCGCTTGATTCTGTGAAACTCTTCCATATCCAGGGGCGACACGGGAACCTCTAATGCGAGAAATGACGACGGAAAAACGCGAACAGTACCGCATAAGCACGCAAAATGTCAATGAAATTAGACGGATAGAGTTCAGGATACCCATACAATTCAAGCAATATCTGCTTGTCACAAATAGCCATTAACTGCTATGTTGCCGCGATGAAAATCTCACTCGCCGCAACCCACCAAAAATTTGCTATTCGGGCCTATGAGAAAGGCAAACTGATCATTAACGAACAGGCCTACTGCAAAAACCTGATTTTAATGCCAGAACAACTGATTACAGACTGGAGGCCGCAGTCAATTGAGGATTTGACCGCAGCAGACTTTGATGAGCTGATCGCACTCAAGCCCAGCATGATCATTCTTGGCACAGGAGAGAAGCAGACCTTTCCCTCGCCTGCACTCTATGCCGAAGCTACAAATGCAGGCATCGGGGTAGAGATCATGAATACCCCGGCAGCCTGTAGAACCTACAACATTCTGATGTCTGAAGGACGCTCAATAGCTGCTGCACTTATGATGCTTTAACCTAAAAAGAGCAGTTGAAACCGTAGCGAGGGCAACTAAGGTGCTGAAGATGTGGATCTTTCTTGCTGAATTTGCGCGAAGGCGTAGCCACCCCTACGGTGAGTGGAAATTCAGCAAGAAAGATTCGCAGATTCAGTGCATTAGCTAGCCGCAGTAGGTTTCAACTGCCCTTTATTAGGTTTAACCTCCGGGTTAGGGAACGCCTCAACAATACCTGCAGATATCTTCCCCTGTGTTGCCTGATGCATGGCATCAATCTCCATCATGATGAGAACCAGAACAGTCACCATTACCGGTAATATGCCTACACCACCAATCATCGCCTTAACTGCAATATCCATTAGCCCAAGATAGGTATATGCCGCCCAACCTAAAACGGCCACAGCCAATAGAAAAAACATCACACCCAATAAAATTCGGGAGCGTTTTACAGCAAGCTGCCAGTGGCACATAACAAACCATGACGCTTCTGAACGGACACGTTTAGCCCGCCAGAGGGTGTAAAAAATAGTTGCCAAAGAGATCACAGGAACCATCACCAAGGGTTGCCAATAGTCACCCGCCACACCCAATGCCGACACAAACCATAGAATATGATTACCAATGAGATTGGTTAAAAATATCTCATGAGGTATTTTGGCCTTCTGGCACTCTTCTTCTGGTACGTCATATTCCATGAATAGTTACACCACGCTTGAAGCCTAATGGTTTTTTATCGCTACCAATACTTCTAAAACAAAGGGGCTGATAATCCTCAGCCCCTTTATATATAACGATATGCATGTAGCAGTCAGCAACCGCTTGCTAACTTATAGCTCTTCAGCATGTTCTGCCAGATAGGAGGCAACCCCTTCGGTAGAGGCTTTCATGCCGGCATTGCCCTTCTGCCAACCTGCCGGGCAGACCTCACCATGCTCTTCAGTAAACTGCAGGGCATCAATCATGCGCAGCATCTCATCTACATTGCGCCCAAGCGGCAGATTGTTAACCACTTGATGTTCAACTACGCCCTCTTTATTGATCAGGAAGGAGCCCCGCAGCGCAACAGAATCATTCAACAGCACATCATAATCACGCGCAATTGATTTGGTAATATCTGCAACCAGTGGATACTGAATATCACCAATACCACCATTATTTACAGGTGTATTCTTCCAGGCCAGGTGTGAAAAGTGGGAGTCAACAGAGACACCAATAACCTCAACACCACGATCCTTAAACTCCTGCAGACGATGGCTGAAAGCGATCAACTCGGAGGGGCAGACAAAGGTAAAATCCAATGGATAGAAAAACAGCACAACATACTGCCCTTTGTAGTCAGATAGCGTGAGATCTTTGAATGTGTTATCAGGCATTACAGCCTGAGCTGTGAAATCCGGGGCAGACTTTGTGACGAGTACACTCATAATATTTTCTCCAAACAGGTAGATATTTCCAGGGACAGCAGCTACAATTCACCAACATTATTGATGATAGTAAATCAAGAGTCAAGGGGAGTCTCACAAAATGATCACCAATCTAGCTGGCACACAAATCAGAGCCATCAGGGCAAATCGTAACCTTACACAGCAACAGCTTGCCGATCTGGCCAAGATACCGCGTGCAACACTGGCAAGCGTAGAGAGGGATGACGGAAACCCCAGCCTTGCCGTGGTTTTTAAGATTGCTCTGGCGCTGGGTACAACAGTTGATGATCTCATTATAGAAGAGCATCAACGGGTACAGGCTATTCAAAAGGCCGATATGCCGACATCAAAATCAGACGATGGTCGCTACAGCGCAACCATCATCTCCCCTCCCGACTCAAAACATCTGCTACAGCTGGTTTTTACCCTGGAGCCCAAGGGTACTTATGAGGGCAAACCTCATCCTCCTGGCAGTGAAGAGTATCTACACGTACTAAAGGGTGAAGTTATTATTGAGGTTGCAGGTGAAAGCATGCACTTGAAGAGAGGTGACAGCGCACGATTTGGTGGCAATGTACATCATATCTATCAAAACCCCACACACAGCACTGCCATAGGACTTGTAACCATTCTGGAAAAATAACCTTAAGGAGACTAAAGATGAACAAACACGATTCCGGCATCACCCTCTATCACAACCCAAAATGCTCAAAATCCAGACAGACGCTCGCACTGATTGAAGATAAAAATCCTACTGTTATTGAATATCTGGAAACACCGCCAACTGCAGCGCGACTTGACCAGATTCTCAATATGTTGGATCTACAGCCCAGAGAGCTGATGCGAAAAGGTGAGCAAGCCTACACAGACAATCATCTTGATGATGAGATGCTATCCAGGGAAGCATTAATAGATGTCATGGTGGCCAATCCTATTCTAATCGAGCGGCCTATCGTTATTGCCAATAATGCAGCAAGGATCGGCAGACCACCTGAATCTGTGCTGGAGATAATATAAAAAACAGCTTAATGGCGCAGCAGGCAAACCACGGCTGCGCACGAAGGTTTGTTGAATCAAAAAGGCATCCGAGCTGGCGCGGTGACGGGTAATGTTAAACGCCTTGATCACCTCTTGGTGGATCTCATGCCAACTGTTGTACTGCTGTTCATTAAACAGCATTTGCAGCTGTGCAACCTTGAATTTTTGTGGACACTGAGCCACATCAAAGAGCAGTGCGATCCAACTGCTGTCAAAGCCCCAGCCATCGCTATAGACAGTGCTTCCCTCCAGCAACCGATTAAGCTCATCGGCCACCTCTTTCACACCACGACCACGGTGCTGCAAAATCTCCTGACTAATGCCGTGCAGTTTCTCACTCTCTTCACTCCAGCATATCCAGTCAGGGTGGGGTTTGATCAGGTAGCAGTGGGTACTGCCATCTGCCAGGGCAACACCCACCTCAATGGGGTAACTGCCCTTGCCAAAGCCCGAGGCTTCCAGATCAATTACTGCGGGTATAAAACTATTGGATTGAGACATCACTACACTTCTGGTTTCCCGTTTATCAGGGCAGGGTAATGTTGAGATTAGATCCAGCTCTATTCATATTTCCTTTTCAACACCAGCCATCTGGGGCATAAGGCTATCTTACGTAGCCCATAACAGAAATAAAATGGCTAATAGAACCCAACAATACAAACAGATGCCAGATCCCATGGGCATGGCGAAGTCTATTCATATTGTCCAGCACATAAAACAGAACCCCTACGGTATAGGCGATACCACCAATCGTCAGCCACGCCATACCCGGCGCGGGGATAGCCGCCTGAAGATTGGAATACTCCAGTATGCATACCCAGCCCATCACCAGATAAATAGGTAGCTGCAGCACCTCAATACGTCTCGGAATGAAGGTTTCAAACAATACCCCCACAACAGCAAGCCCCCATACAAAGGCCAACATCAGCAGCCCATTGCCATCACCCAATGACACCAACATATAGGGTGTATAGGTGCCCACAATCAACAGATAAATTGAAATATGATCTATCTTTTGGAAAATCTTCTTGAGCTTGGGAGGATAAAAGCTGTGATACAGGGTAGACATGGTATAAAGCACTACCAGCATAAACCCAAAAATTGTGAAACTTACAATTAACAGCGGCTCTTTCCGCTGGATACTAACCGTCAGCAATGCGCCAAACCCCATCAACGCCAAGACCGCACCAACCAAGTGCGTGATACTGTTGAATTTTTCGCCATCGTACATAGCGTTTTTGCTTATCACATTCCTAAGTTAAGATCATAGGGTCATATAAAATCATAGCAGAATCAGAGGAATCATAAGGCCAATGCGCATTCCAGATACCCCACGGAGACAGGAAGAGACCAAGCCATCACCCCCTACTTTAGGGGGATTTCATGATAGATTCTGGGTAAATATAAAGAAACCCGGATAGATGACGACACTTTGAGCATGAGTAATATTTAGCAGCCAACTCACTTTATAGGTAAAACTGGGTGCTATATTAGCACCCGTCTGAGTAGGCAATCATTTGATCAGTCCACTGAGTTGGCTTAATTATGCGTAGAAACAATGCCTTACACTGGCGGAACGGATCACCTGGGTGACTTAAAAGCCAATGCCTTTATCAACACCAGATGCTCACACCTATGCTGTTCTTATATTGATTGGCATTGCGCTATTTCTTTTTACCCGTAATCGCATCCCGCTTGAAACCTCTTCCCTCCTGGTTTTAATCGCACTGGTGGTTGGGTTTGAAGTCTTCCCCTACCAGCGCAATGGATTTGAGCTCCATCCAGAAGAGTTTTTCCTTGGCTTTGGCCATGAGGCACTGGTCATTATATGCTCACTGATGATCCTCAGCCGTGGATTGGAAACCACAGGTGCACTACGCCCACTCGCCTCACTCCTCTCTCAAGTATGGACTGCCTTCCCCATGCTTTCACTGCTACTCACACTATTCATTGCAGCAGTATTAAGCGGCTTTCTCAACAACACACCTATTGTCGTGATGCTGCTTCCGATACTGATCAGCGCCTCACTGCGCAGTAAACGCTCGGCCTCAGGCATCCTGATGCCGATGGGCTTCGCCACGCTGGTAGGTGGCATGGGCACCCCAATTGGTACTTCAACCAATCTACTGGTCGTTGCCATTGCCGCCGACCTCGGACTCAAACAGTTTGGCATGTTCGATTTTGTTATACCCGCTGCCATTGCAGCCAGTATCGCCATACTCTATCTATGGCTTATAGCCCCCCGCCTGCTACCAGAACGAGCTCCTCTGCTGGCAGATACCTCTCCACGCATCTTTGAGGCCTTGCTGCACATTGACGAGGCCAGCATTGCCAATGGCATGACATTGACCGACATCCTGAAAAAGACCAATAGGAGCATGAAAGTTGAGGCCATCTATCGGGGGGAAGGGTTAAGAGTGAGTCGATTGCCAACCGCTGTAATCCGGGAAGGTGATCGTCTACTGGTGTGCGATACCCCGGAGAACCTGAAAGAGTATGAGCATCTGCTGGGGGCAAAACTCTACAACGTCTCCAATATTGAAACCCCCATCAGTGATGAAAACCCGCTCTCTGCCGAAGGCCAGCAGCTTGCTGAAATCGTAGTCACAGAGCATTCACCCCTCTATCACACGACACTCCGAGACGCGCGTTTTGCCGAACGATATGGCCTGGTTATTTTAGGCTTAAACCGACTCCGTGGTATCTCACTGCGAGGCCGGGATATCAGTGATGCTGAACTTCAACTGGGTGATGTGCTGCTGGCACAGGGCGCTGCCGACAGCCTTAAAACACTCAAGAAGCGTGGCGATGTTTTGGTACTTGACGCAACGGTGGATCTGCCGCATACCGCCAAAGCACCACTTGCCCTTTCAATCATGCTGATGGTCGTTGGATTGGCTGCATTTGGCATTGCACCCATCACGGTTACCGCCCTGGCCGGGATGGGATTGATGCTGGTTACAAAATGCCTAAGCTGGGGTGATGCCGCCGATGCACTCAGCACCCCAATCATATTGATAGTAGCCGTCAGTCTGGCACTCGGCCTCGCCTTGACCCGGACGGGTGGCGCTGATTTCCTGGCTCACAGCTATGTCTCACTGGTTGCTGACTGGCCACCTGCAATGATCATGAGCGGCCTAATGCTGTTGATGGCCATTCTAACCAATATCGTATCAAACAATGCTGCCGCTGTGATCGGCACCCCCATCGCCATCGGTATTGCACAAGAGCTTGGACTTTCACCCGAAGCCTTTGTGCTGGCCGTACTGTTTGGCGCCAACATGAGCTATGCAACACCTATGGCCTATAAAACCAACCTGCTGATCTTCAGTGCCGGCGGCTATAAATTTACAGATTTTTTACGCGTTGGCGTACCCCTCATGCTGATCATGTGGGTGACGCTGTCGCTGATTCTTCCACTCTTTTTTCCTCTGCAGCTTCAGTGATCTTAACCCAGGTACTCTTATAGATCTTGAGCACCGCCATCAGATTCAACCACAGCAACAGGTTGGAGGCAGCAAACACAATACCTGCCGGCAGCAAAAACCAACTGGACCGCCATAACACCGCAAGCATCAACAGCAGCATCAACAAATGCAACCAAAACTGGATATGGGTTCGCTCATCAGGGAGCAGTTTTCTGATGTTCGGTATCAGACGCCGACTGAGTTTATGTTCAGTAACCTTGATACTGAGATGCAGCCAGGTGAGAAAAGGTATAATTTTATACAGCATGCCATTGACTGCCGAGATCAGAAATCCATGGATCATCAACATACCCAACAACAGCGGATAGATGGGATGCCGATTGAGTGCGGGAAAGAGCAACGCAGCAACCCAAACCAAAACAGCTGCCAGCAGGCTCCACATGGCGCAGCGCCAGAACCAGAGCGTCACCTCTGATGCTGACTTTCTCTTGCGTCTGTGCTGCAACCAGAGGGTCATAACCACAAACAACATCAACCCTGCTGCAACTACCAGTCCTCCCGCCAAAGAGAGTACAGGCCTATTTAAAAGAGCACCTGCAACCCATACAGCCAGACCAGCTGCAACAGCTGGCGCCAGAGAATAGATCAAAATCGGAGGATAGGCCGGTGTCAGCTGAAACATCGGCACCACGGCATAGGCCACCGTAATCAGCAGAATGGCGCCCCACCCCACCAACCCCCAAGCCAGATGAATATCCGTCAGATGGCGGGCCAGCGTCACACCCGGAACGCTATGCCCAATGGCCAGCCAGCCACCCAACCCCACCGTAATCATTAGACAGGTCAATGCCAGGCCAATACCAAACCCGGCATCACGTCGAGTGCTACTCCTGAGCAGCCCCGAAATAACCGCCCCGATAAACAGCACAAAAGAGATGACAAGTAGCAGCACCGCCGCATGCATAAGATAAGGCGTACCCGTCAGAAACCCTGCCACCAGCAGCAACGTACCCACAACCAATGTGATATGCATTATTGCGGCCACCAATCCAACCCGCCGCGGCTGCCCACCTGTCACTACAGAGACCACCTGCAACAGCGCTGCTTGCATCACCGTCGCCAGATAACCCAATACCAGGAGGTGGGCGTATGCCAACATGCCCGCAGACCAGCGACTGGCAAAATGACCGTCATCCAGAAACAACATCAGCACAGCAGCCAGCACCCCAAATATCGGTGCCGTCATAAAAAAACGCAACGGGACAGAGAAGGGGGGCGTCTGGGAGAGAATGAGTTGAGACTGTTTCATCTACTAAAAAGTATCAATGGGTTCACCCATTAAACTACCCCGGTCAATGGCCAAAACCAATCCTTATTGAAAGCAGCATAAACCTTACCTATGACAAACCACTTTGATATAGTACCTCACACAACTTCCACAAGATGGATTCAGCCTTGTCACAAAAGCCTGCATTATGAAAAAGCTAAAAAACGAGAAAGAACTTCTTAAGGAGGCTCTGCGTGTAGGTATGATCTATGCTGAGAAGCGTGGGGCTGCAAAATTTGACGCGTCCGACTCGCACCATCTGAAGATCGAATATATCTACCGGCTGCTGGTGCATGACAAACAGATCCAGCCACTGGCTAAAGGGCAGGCAGATGAACCGAATATGCGTCATAAGCTGGCCATCTGGATATCCAAGCTTCTGCCTGAAGATCATCCACTTAAAAAGTAGCCCGCAGGCTCATTGCTTTTGTTGCCGCTGCCAGCGTTCAATATCTGCTGGCCTGTCCATATCCCACAACATCTCCAACTCCTGCCAACACCATCCCAACCCCGCCAGCCGTTCCCGCGTTAATCTGAGCACCTGATCACCACCCCAGGGCATCTCTTCGAACAACACGGCATCATTTTGACGCAGCCCAAGCAGAACATAACCACCATCTTCTGCCGGCCCCACTACGGCATCATTTCCATCCATTAGCCACTGCAGTGACTGACTCAGATGGACACGGCCAAGCAAGGGACAATCAGCACCAATGAGCACTACAGCCTCTGACTCTTTCAGCGCCAGATCTGCAGCGCTGTACATACGTTCACCCAGATCCACACCCGACTGCTCATATAGCGACAGATCATATTGGCTTGCCAGCTGTTGAAAAAAGGCATGATTCGGATCTGGGGTACACCAAAGCTGAACGGGGGAGAGACCAGCTGCCGTGACAAAGGCGACCGTCCGCTCCAGCAAATGGCTGTAGAGATCTGCCGCACCCTCCGCACCCAAGGCCGGTATCAGCCGGGTTTTGACCTGGCCAGGCTCTGGCGCCTTGGCAAATATCAATATTCGGGCATCGGGAAACTGCATGGGCTAGCGTACCGATGAGTACCAGCGAGCCAACTGCATTGGGCTTACCCCCAATACAAACATTAACCGCAACCACCACATCAATACAATGGTGCGACAGGTACCCTGAGCCTCCCAACGACGACTGGAGGTTACAAGTTTCATACGCAAACATAATGGCTTGCCAACTCGCTTTAACTGTTTGCTAAGAACAATATCTTCCATCAGTGGCATATCAGGAAAACCACCCACATCATTAAACACATTTCGCCTGACAAAGATGGCTTGATCCCCCGTCGCAATACCTGTCCAGCGTGATCGCAGATTCATCATAAATGCCACCATCCGCAGCAAAGGCTGCTGACCAGAGAGGCAGACATCAAATCGCCCCCAGATGGCACCAACAGCAGCCCCACTAACAACCGCCTCCCCCGCTCCAGCAGGCAGCTCCGTATCAGCATGCAGAAACCACAGGATAGCGCCATTGGCTGCTTCTGCACCCGCATTCATCTGCCCTGCCCTGCCGGGCGTCGCACTCAACAGTTGATCAACAAGTGGTTTGGCAATTTGCACCGTGCCGTCACAGCTGCCCGCATCAACCAAAATCACCTCATGGCCAGCCTGGCGCAATGGCTGCAGCGATTCCAGCAGATGGCCAATCACCCCAACCTCATTTAGAGTGGGGATGACAATAGAGAGCCTGTTTTGCATTACTTATTTAGCGCACCACCACAACTACTGCCCTGCCCTGCTGTACAGCCATAACAGTGCTCGGCTACCTTGATGGCCGCTCCATCCAGCCCCTCTCCCACCAGCTCGCTGATATGGGTACGTGCCTGTTGGGCATGCGCCAGCGGCATATCCAGCATCTGATTGAAATCACAGTCAAACAGATACCCTTGCCAATCCACACTGATCTGATTGAGGCACATCACATTGTTCAGATTATTTTCATCAAAGGCACCACGCAGCAGATCCAGATAGCGGTCAAACTCACCCTGCGACTGCAACAGGCTGCCGAAGCGTAAAATAGGCATATTGGTCAAGGTATATAATCGGTTGAACTGGATACCAAACCGATCCCGCAACTGCACCCTATAATCGGCCTCCAGCCTCTCTTGCGGCGGAGGCAGGTAGGCTCCAGAGGGGTTATAGACCAGGTTCAACTCCAAGCCACTCCCAGCCTTACCATACCCCAAGGCATTGAGCCTTTTCAGCCCCCGGATGCTGGACTCATAAGTCCCCTTCCCGCGCTGACCGTCCACATTCTCTTCGAGATAACAGGGCAAAGAGGCCACCACCTCAACCTGGTTTTCTGCCAGAAACTCTGCCAGACCGGCTTGGTCCGGCTCCTCCAAAACCGTCAGGTTACAGCGATCAATCACCCGGACATCCAATGCTCGCGCCTGCTCCACCAGAAGATAAAAATGAGGATTTAACTCCGGTGCGCCACCCGTCAAATCAAGCGATGAAACAGGGAATCCACGCATAAAGTCAATCACCTGCTCTACCGTCTCTCGTCCCATTGACTCCGTCCGGTTGGGGCCTGCATCCACATGGCAATGCTGACAACTCAGGTTACAGCGATAGCCCAGATTGACCTGAATGGTCTCCAGTTGGCGGCGTTTAAGTTCGGGAAAACGGGAAGGAAAAAGCAGATGGGAAGAGTCAAGCATGGTGCGAAAAAATCCAGATAACGGGAGTACGCATGTTAGAGATCAACCGCTCCCACTGCAAGAATGAGGGAGCAGACGGCAGGCTATTAGCCAGGGTACTCAGCCGCCACGAGGTATTCTCAACACCTGACCAATCCGTATACGGTCACCTGCGATGCGGTTCATGTTGCGCAGTGCTGCCAGACTAACTTGATAGCGGCTGGCGATACCCGATAACGTGTCGCCACGAGAGATAACATATTTGGCCGGTGCAGTGGGTTTTCTGGCTGCCAGCAGCGTGCCTGGTGGTGGAGCCGATTCAAAATAACTACGAACACCACCCAAAATGGCCTTTGCCAATCTCTTTTGATGACGAGGATCGTTGAGCTTGCGCTCCTCATTCGGATTGGAAATAAAAGAGGTTTCAACCAGTATTGAAGGGATGTCAGGTGATTTCAGCACGACAAAGCCCGCCTGCTGTACTCGCTTCCCATGCACCTTGCCCAGCTTTTTCAGCTGGAGATAGACCTTATCCGCCGCCTCACTGCTCACCTGCCGGGTGGCAGTTTGTGACAGATCCAATAACACAGAGGCCAGCAGGTCATCCTTATCATCCAGGGTGACACCCCCCACCAGGTCAGCGGCATTTTCACTCTTGGCCAACCAGCGGGCCGCTTCACTGGATGCCCCCCGATTGGAGAGGGTGTAGACTGAAGCCCCTCTAACCCGTGGATCTCGAAAAGCATCCGCATGGATAGAGATAAACAGATCAGCTTTACGCTGGCGGGCAATCTTCATGCGCTTACGCAGGGCCACATAGTAATCGCCATCACGTGTCATAACCGGCCGCATTCCAGATTCTGCCTGAATCAGCGCCTTCAACCTCCGTGCAATGGCCATTGAGACATCTTTTTCATGTGTGCCTCTTGCCCCGATGGCACCCACATCCTCGCCACCATGACCGGCATCAATGGCAACAATGATGTCACGCAACCCGTTTTTATTGACGGTTTTAACAACTTCCGGTTTTTTTAGCCTGCCTTCATTTGCCCCATAAAGGTCAATCACAAGGCGGTAGCCATATTTACTGTTTGGCTTGAGCATAAAGCTCTTTGGCCGGACATTCTGTTTAAGATCCAGCACCACACGCAGATCATTTTTATTACGCACACCGCTACGTACATGCTGTACATAATGGTCATCCTGACTCACTGCAGGGATCACCGCTCTCAGACGAGTATTACTGAGATCAATGACAAGCCGGTTCGGCTTACTGAGGCTCATCAAGGTATGGTCGACTGGCCCACTGGTATCAAAGACCAATCGCGTATGATCAGGAGCAGCCCACAGCCGCAGGCCATTTATGGAGGGATTTTTCGCCTGTAGCGGCAAGCTAATAAGCAGACACAAAAAGATGATGAGTTTTTTCATGGCATCAACAGCTCAACCTTCCCCGGTAGATACCTAAAAAATAGCATAGCAATTTTGATTTTTCTAGACTTTTCTGTCAGATAGACGGCTTTCCTAAAAAAAACATCAGGAATAGCAACTGCTTTAGGTGGAAAACTCAAGATTTTGCAGCAGGCCATTACCTTTCTCGCTATGTGATTTTATCTGCAACTGGCGACATTCACCATCATGCCCTATCTCAATCACAAGATCAGCCGGCGGCAACTCACCCTCGCCCTTTTCCGGCCACTCCACCAACAGAATAGCCTCTGACTGCAACAGATCCCGAATACCCAGGTATTCAAGCTCTTCAGGATCAGCCAATCGATAGAGATCAAAGTGATAACATCTCCGATCCGGTAGATCATACGGTTCCAACAGCGCATAGGTAGGGCTTTTTACCGCTCCCTTATAGCCAAGAGCGCGTATAAAACCGCGTGCCAGCGTTGTTTTTCCCGCCCCCAAATCACCGATCAGATAGATGACGCAACTCGACGGGGCAGCAGCCGCTATGGCTGCACCCAGCGCCTCCTGGGCCTGCTCACCAGAAACCTTCAGCTTCAGCATGGGTGCCAATCTGTATTCAGTAGCAAACGCAACTCAATCTGGAGATCATTGGCCAGAAGCCCTCTTTCACCCGCCTGCGCGGCTCTATCTGCTGCCGCAGCATGCAGGCAGACACCCGAAGTGGCGGCATCATTCAGGCTTAAACCCTGGGCGACCATGCCCGCAATAATACCAGTTAATACGTCACCCATACCCGCTGTTGCCATGCCTGGGTTGCCCGCCGTACAAACCGCTGTCGGCTCTGTAGCAGTAGCAGAAATCAATGTTCCAGCTCCTTTCAGAACAACCACCCCACCATATCGCTCCTGCAGCTGCCGTGCAGATTGAAAGCGATCTGATTGGATCTCTGCTGCACTCATCCCCAGCAGCCGTGCCGCCTCTCCCGGATGGGGGGTCAGAATCCAGTTATCACGCCGGGCAGGCTCTGATGCGAGCTGATTTAACGCATCAGCATCAACAACCAACGGCAGCTTTGTCTCCAACACTGCACCCAATAGCTCACGCCCCCATGGACTCTTCCCCAATCCGGGGCCAATTGCAATCACAGTGGCACGCTGCAGTAGTGGCGCAAGTGCGCTGGCACCGGCAACGCCATGGCACATCAGTTCTGGACGTACCGTATTCAGCAGGGCTGCATGCTCTGGCCGGGTAGCAACAGTAACCAGTCCGGCGCCTGTGCGCAGAGCCGCCTCTCCAGCCATGCGTACCGCGCCGCTGAAGCCATGGTCACCCCCCACTACCAGGAGATGACCAAAATTCCCTTTGTGTGCATCCCTTGCCCGTCGCCCAAGCAGCCCGGTTAGCATTGACCACTCAACCCGCTTGGCGGCGGGCTGCTCTACCGCATACACTGCTTCAGGTACAGCAAGATCATCAAACAGTACCTGACCGCACTGCTCTGGCCCCGCTCCAGTGAATGCTCCACGCTTCAGCCCGATAAAGCTGATGGTCGCACCGGCCTTTACCGCTACCCCCAGAACCTGACCAGAATCAGAGTGCAGCCCTGACGGTATATCCAATGCCAATATTGGAGAAGCAGAGGCATTTATCGCCTCAATGGCCTGGCGCCACGCCCCTATTACTTCTCGCTCCAGTCCCGTACCAAAGATGCCATCCACGATGACATCACACTCTTCAGTAATTGTTTCAAATGGCGTAATCTCACCGCCAATTTCAATGAAACGGTCAAAATTGGTCAGCGCATCACCCTTTATTTTCTCCACCTCTCCCAGCTGGAGGAGATGCACTGTTTTACCTGCCTGCAATGCAAGGCGTGCCAACACATAGCCATCACCCCCATTATTACCCACGCCACAAACAACGGTAATAACATGCGCCTCTGGCCAGACCCTGCACAGCAGATCAAAGGCTGCCGAGCCGGCCCGCTCCATCAACGTTAATCCAGGTATGGAAAAGGTTTCAATAGCCGTCCGGTCAAGCTCGCGCACCTGCGCGGCGCAGTAGAGATTTCGAGGTAAGATTTCAGTGAAGGACATGTCCACTCCCTTTTTTCTAAAGAATATCCACACCACGCGCCAGTTCACCTTCACGGCGCAGCTCTCGTTTCAGAATCTTTCCCGCTGCGTTTTTCGGCAGCGACGGGCGCAACACAACCCTGCGCGGCACCTGATGACGCCCCAGATTTTCCAGGCAGTAGGCACGCACCTCTGCTGCTGTAACATCGGCCCCTTCTTGCAATACAACATGGGCAATCGGCACCTCACCATGCCGGGCATTGGACTCACCCACCACAGCCGCCTCAATGATGGCAGGGTGCTGGTAGAGCACCTCCTCCACCATGCGGGGATAGACATTCATGCCATTGACGATGATCATGTCTTTATTACGATCCACCATGAAGAGGTAGCCCTCATCATCCTTGTATCCCAGATCCCCGGTACGTAGCCACTCCCCAAAAAAACTCTCTGCAGTGGCCTCTGGCAGATTCCAATCCCCCTTCATAACGTTGGGGCCACGTACACAAAGCTCACCAATCTCAGCAACCGGGAGTTGCTTGCCAGCATCATCAAAGATCTCGATCTCTACTTCAGGCACTGGCAGCCCCACTGAGGCCGGTTTGGTCACACCACCAACGGGATTAACACAGGTTACCGGTGAACACTCAGTTGGCCCATCTCCTTCATAGATTGGGATACCAAAGCGCTCTTCAAATTGCTGCATTACGGCCACTGGCATGGCGGCACCACCGGAGACACCGAAGCGCACACTGGACCACTGTGCCAGCTGCTCTTCAGGTAGCCGCAGCAGCACGTTATACATACTCGGCACGCCCAGAAAGACCGTTGCACCCACTGCACCAATAGTAGCGGAGAGACCCGCCGGGTCAAAGCGGGCAACGGGAGCAAAACTCAGGCCATGCAGCAGTGGGGTCAACATGCCCACTGTTGCTGCAAATGCGTGAAACATGGGTAACACCACCAGAATCACATCCCCTTCCTCAAGCTGCATGGCAGCCACCACACTGCAGCTGTTTGAGAGCAGATTACGATGGGTCAGCATCGCCCCTTTGGGATGCCCGGTGGTGCCCGAGGTGTAGAGAATAGCTGCCAGATCCTGCATTGGATCAATATCCAACGAGGGAGGAGCAGCCTGATTCTGCCAAAAATCCTCGAAGCGAGGATCATAACCCTGCTCCACACCCACGCTGACGCAAAATGCCAGGCTATCGATCCCATCCCGGAAAGCAGCCACCGAATCTGCAAAGGCTTGATGATAGAACAGCGCCTTGGCCTTGGCATCCTGCAGAATGTAGCTGATCTCTTTCAGATTGAGCAGCAGGTTGACGGGGACAACGACAGCCCCGGCCTTTATGATCCCGGTATAAATGATGGCAAAGGCATCAGAGTTGATGCAGTAGAGGGCAACAGGATCGCCCTTCTCTATGCCATGTTCAGCCAGTGATGCTGCAATGGCATCTGAGGCCTGATCAATCTCTGCAAAACTGACTGTGCGGTCAGTAAAGCAGACTGCTGGAGCATCAGGATTACAACGTGCCGTCGCGCGAAGCACGGCTGGGATAGAAGCATTGGCATCAACCATTGTTGATCATTCCGGGTAGAGGGCAGTCGTGCGGCAGACATCGAGCCATGGGAAAAAGACTTTACACTCTGGAAGTGGGGCTTCAGCCCCGCAGTGTCTGCCAACCTCCTGCGGGACTAAAGTCCCACCTCCAGCATGTATATTTAGATCACCCGTGAAAACTTAACTTCACTTTTCTGTGCAAGATAATAGTCAAATACCATGCAGATATTACGAATCAGCAGACGACCACGCGGCAACACCTGGATACCCTTATCATCCAGCTCAAGCAGGCCATCCTCGATCATGCCTTTCAGCTGGCTCAGCTCTTTTTTGAAGTATTCAGTAAAATTGATGCCCCGCTCTGACTCTATCCTGCTGAAATCCAGCTTTAGATGACAGATCAGTCGGGTGATGACATCACGCCGGATCTGGTCATCCTGGCTCAGGTCAAAACCACGGAACACCGCCAGCTCACCCGCATCAATCCGCTCATAATACTCATCCAGCTCACGCATATTCTGGCTGTAGGTCTCGCCTACCATGCCGATGGAGGTGACACCCAGGCCAATCAGGTCACAGTTGGCATGGGTGGAGTAGCCCTGAAAGTTGCGGTAGAGGGTGCCATTCTGCTGGGCAATGGTCAGCTCATCATCCGGGCGGGCAAAGTGATCCATGCCAATGTAGACGTAACCCGCCTTTTCCAGCTTCTCAATGGTCAGCTGGAGAATATCCAGCTTCTCGGCGGGGGTTGGTACATCTTCCATATTGATCCGGCGCTGCGGCATGAACCGCTCAGGCAGATGAGCATAATTAAAGACAGAGAGTCGATCAGGGTCAACCTCGATGATGCGATCCAGAGTGCGCTCAAAGCTCGCTACCGATTGAAACGGCAGGCCATACATCAGATCCACGCTGATGGAGCGAAAACCCTCCTTACGCGCCGCATCCAGCACCTCCATGGTCTGCGCCTCGGATTGCAGACGATTGACCGCCTTCTGCACCCGCTCGTCAAAGTCCTGCACCCCGAGACTCATACGGTTCAGGCCGATCTCACGCAGTATGGCGATAGTTTCGGCGCTGGCTTCACGCGGATCGATCTCGATAGAGTATTCACCTGTGTCATCATCCAGCAGCGTAAAGTGCTCCCGGGTGACACGCATCAGTTCACGCATCTCATCATGACTGATAAAGGTCGGTGTGCCGCCGCCCCAGTGCAGCTGCTCCACTACACGACTCCTGTCAAACAGTGCCCCCTGCATAGCAATCTCTTTATGCAGACGGGTCAGGTAGGTGCCGCCTTTGCTGCGATCTTTGGTAACAACCTTGTTGCAGGCGCAGTAGAAACAGACCGTATCGCAGAAGGGGATGTGAAAATAGAGCGACAGCGGGTTGCCTTTGGCATTGGTAGCCCGCGCAATCTCCCGATATTGATCCGGGCCAAAGCCATCATGAAACTGTGGTGCTGTTGGGTAGGAGGTATAACGTGGCCCGGCATAATCATATTTTTTGATCAGATCAAGATCGAAAACCAGTGACTGGTCCATAAATTCTTCCTCAATTGCCGCCTCAATATTGCGGCTCTATTATCACCTGAAGGCATCGGTGAGCTGTTCGGCGGTCAACAGAAATACTCCGTCACCTCCGCGCTCAAAATCCAACCACAGGAAGGGGATATGCGGATAACGGGCCTCCAGCGCCTCTGCACTGCTGCCCACCTCTACGACTATGATACCACCGGGAGCCAGATAGCTGGAGGCGTCACGCAAAATTCGCGCAACAATATCCAGCCCATCCTCTCCCGCTTCCAGACCCAATGCCGGTTCACGCCGGTATTCCGTCGGCAGGCCCGTCATCTCTTCCAGAGAGACATAGGGGGGGTTGCTGACGATGATGTCATACTGCCTTTTTTCAACATCGGTAAACAGGTCAGACTGAATGACGCTGACCTGCTCTTCCAGCTCATGTTTTGTCACATTGATGCGCGCAACTTCCAATGCCTCCGGTGATATATCAACCGCATCAACCTGCGCCTCGGGAAAATGGTAGGCGCAGGCAATGGCAATACAACCACTGCCGGTGCAGAGATCAAGCAGCTGATGCACCTCATCAGGCTCAGCCCAGGGGGCAAAACCTGCTTCAATCAG
Source organism: Gammaproteobacteria bacterium (assembly GCA_024275295.1). GTDB lineage: Bacteria > Pseudomonadota > Gammaproteobacteria > Chromatiales > Chromatiaceae > WFXD01. The sequence goes on from JAJRZI010000010.1 coordinate 31,970, forward strand.
CTCTGCAGTAGGGGAGCGAGGCACCAGCACATGCTCATTCACATAGAATGTGAGACCGGCAAAGCAGGCTTCATGAGTCAGGTAGGCCGCAGGCAGGCGCTCATCAATCCTGCGCTGCAGTAGTGACTGCACCTCACTGCGTTCTGCCGGCGTCAACCGACTGTCCAGATAGACCGCAGGCAGATCATGATCAAGATGCAGCGCATGCAACACCAGCGCCAGCGACTCATCCAGCGCATTATCCGTTCCATGACCAAAAAAGAGCCCAGCCTCACTGAAGCGGCTGGCACCCCAGCGAATAAAATCCCGCAATGTTTCTAGAGAATCTGTATTCAATGCTATTCAACTGTCATAAAAATCAAAGTGGGCATGATAGCCGATTTCCAGCATACCTCTAAAGCAAGCAATACATCTGGCCGATAGAGCTAAATAGCCACGCCCCATTCCGGCAGCAGTTTTATCACTACGACCGATTAAAGATAATGCTATTTGGAAAACAGAAAACAGTACAACCAGAAGATCTGATAAATGCCATTCCACTGCGCAATCTACCTAAGCGGATACTCCGCCATGTAGCCAGTTTGGCCACCCTGGAGCATGCCCCAGGCAAAACAAAACTATTTAATATTGATGATCTGACCAAAGATGTCTTCTATCTTATCAAAGGTCAGGTCGCTTTAAACAGCACAGAAGGCACGGCTGATACCATAAGCGCAGGCAGCCCCCAGGCAAGATTTCCACTCAATATTGAACAGCCTTGCAAGCAGAGCGCTATTACATTGAACAGAGCTATTCTGGTCAAGATACCTCGCGAAATCATGCACAATATTGAACGACTGGGTTCAAATCTATCTACAAATACTAAAGAGACTATCGAACTTGTAGAAGATGAGATGAAAGATGAGCACTATGTCGATTTCTTTTGCAGACTTCAGGATGGCCATTTTGAAATACCCAGCATGCCGGATATCGCCATCCGCATCAGTAAGGCAGTCAATAATCCGGATACCACAAGCACTGACATTGCCCGTATCATTCAGATGGACCCAGCACTCGCTGCCCGCATTATTCACATTGTAAACAGTCCACTCTACGCAAGTCGCCACCGTATCGATAACTGCCCGGATGCCGTTACCCGTCTGGGACGGGCCACCACCCGCAGTCTGGTGCTTAGTTTCATATTAAAAAACCTTTTCCGCACCAAACACGCCCTTCTCAGAGATCGCATGTCTGAATTGTGGACACACAGCCGGAAGGTTGCCGCTGTCTGTCATGTATTGGCGCGTCTTGGTTCAAAGTTGGATCCCGACCAGGCCATGCTCGCTGGACTGATACATGATATTGGCGCAGTGCCCATCCTCAATGCTGCAAAAGATTATCCAAACCTTATAGAAAACCCGGAATTATTGGATAAAACCGTTAATCGCTTACAGGCAGAGGTAGGCGCTATGGTTTTACGTAAATGGAATTTTATAGATGAACTTACCGATGTGGCCCTGCAAGCTGAAAACTGGGCACGGGATACAAGCAACACACTTAACTATATTGATCTGGTGATTTTAGGGCAGTTGCATGCCTATATTGGCACACCCCGCATGCAAACACTGCCCCGTATTGATCTGGTTCCAGCCTTTCATAAACTGGGAAATGGGAAATTGACCCCACAACAATCATTGAAAATCATCGAAAAATCTAAATCAGACATTCAAGCCGTAGAGCAGCTTTTGGATGGGGGTTAAATTGGGCAACAGGCTTAAATTGATTTCACCACTTTACTAACAGCTTCATCCTTTTCTGGCTGGAATTCCAGATTTGCAGACCCACGGGCAACAAGATCACCCAGGTTTTTCTGCTTAAGAAAATTCAAAATATCATTACTTAACTCATTCCATAGAACATGCGTCAAACGACTCGTTCCCTCTTGCTCTGTTTTTGAATGGTTAAAACCCACCCATTCATCTACTGCACATATAATATCAGCGATAGATATCTCTCCCGCTGGACGGCCCAAATAGTAGCCACCGCCAGGCCCACGCACCCCTTTTACCAGCCGCTGACGCCGCAAACAGGCAAAAAGCTGCTCGAGATATGATAAGGAGATACCCTGTTCAACAGAAATATCTGCCAGCGTTACAGGTCCACGACCATTATTAATGGCCAACTCCAGCATCGCTGTAACAGCATATCTTCCTTTAGTTGATAGCCTCATAATCCATCACTCCTAGACAAGTGAGATCTTTATTAACCATTAGTGAACCATGGTATTTTTCATTATAAATAACGATATAGTCTTTAGGCTAGCAGTACCTTATCAAATCTGTCAATCATAACAAGAATTCAATATTAACTACTGATTTTACATGGAATATATGCGCCAATCAGAAAAACTATAACCGGCGCGTATTATATCCTTTTAGACAAAACCGGGGTATAGATAAACACACTTAATTTCTCAGGTGCTGTATACATTACCAGATGCGTGGTAATTAAAAGCATGTCCCTGTTGAATGCAGTATACAAGCCATTTTGAAAGAAAAAGATTGGCTTTCCACTTCTGATTTAATGTACCGCAATGAATCTCTTTATCTAACGGGAGTGCAGATTGCTTAAGATCAATAACCTCAACCTGCTTTGCATCATGATAGATTCGCAGTGTTGCATCAGGGTCAGAGCACTGCCCTTCAACATGGTTAAAGTAATAGGTAAAGTGAATAAGCGTTGTATAAGGTGTCTGCTCCAGCACCTCCAAATAGAGATCCATATCATCATTTATCTTTGAAAGATGCCGACCCATTAATGTGCGCAACTCTGGTGCAAGCTTTGTAAGATGGCAATAATTCTCATCACACAGATCCATCAACCAGCCAACAGTCGGTCGCTCGCCTAACTGATAACGGAGACTCCATGGATACCATGGCATTTTCATAAGGCGTTATATCTATCGCTTAAATTATATGCAGATAACATCTTCACAAATACCGCACAACTTCAGTCAAATATTATTTAACCTAGGAGTCTGTCGGATTTAGCGACGTATCCCTATAGAATAGGCTCATCGTACCAAGAAGAGATCGACATCACCATGTCAGGCAAATTCCAGCCCATCAATCGAGATACCGCGTACCTGTTGCCGCCCTCACTACAAG
>JAJRZI010000092.1 GCA_024275295.1 Gammaproteobacteria bacterium
ACCATAGAAAAGACAGAGATAGTTGTTCACGCTATTTTTGATAATCGACAAGACCCTGCCTGGTTGCCGTAATATTTGACAATGATGGAGTGGTAAGATGAAACTAACAAAACTACCGGCGGCCCCCTTTTGTCCCTCATTCGGATATTAAGGGTGAAATTTTGGTTCGACCCTGGGACCGGGCTGGGCCCCTGGGCCAAAGATTTGACCCCATACCCTGCCTGTTTGCCCTCTTGACAGGGAGGCTATAGGCTGTCCCCTTGGGGTATTGCTGTTAAGTTCAGCGCCATTACGATAGAGAATCTATGTCGGGAATTAAACGCAACGAAAACAAAATTTCCTGGCACAGATTTGCGGTTGGCCTACGAAATGGTATCGTAACAAATTCTCCTGAGATCAGGAGGTCTGAGAGTGGTATCTGGAAAATGAATAGTGGTGGCGTAACGTAATGGATGGGAGTTATCAGCACTGGATTAAGAAAAATTATGTGTAAGGTCTGTCTCATCATTTTTAATGACCGCGATAGTTGCGTCATTGATAAAGCAGAGGTTTACGGATGACGCCACCTGATTATTCCCGCAGCCAGGCAATTCAGGGGGGTCTCTTACGGCTTATCGGTGCGCCTGGCAGTCTGCGCGCCCGCCTTATAAAAAGCACCGGCGGTACATTTGCTCTCAAGGTGACGGCCACTGGCTTGGGCTTTCTCACAACCCTGCTCCTTGCTCGAGTGCTAGGTGCGGCAGAATATGGTGCTTATGCGTATGCCATGGCTTGGATTGGGTTGTTAGGCATTCTGGCCACACTGGGTTTTCACCAACTCCTGGTGCGCGATGTCGCCATTTATCGTGCGCAGGAAGAGTGGGGGCTGTTGCGGGGTTTACTGCGCTTCTCGAACCGGCTTGTATTGACTGTATCCATAGTGCTAATGGCAATAGCGGCTTTGGTCGGCTGGATGTTGCTTGGTTCCAAGGAAAACAACTCGATGCTGTTGGCTTTTTGGGTGGCCTTGATGATTTTGCCCATCTCTGCCCTCACTCAGCTTCGCCAGGCAGCGATGCGTGGCTTTCAGCAGATCATCAGGGGGCAATTACCCGAGATGCTCATTCGCCCTGCGCTTTTCCTGTTTATGTTCGGTGTTGGAGTTTTTCTCTTTCGGCAACACCTAACTGCGCAGCTGACGGTGGCGCTGAATGTGGTTGCAACCTATATCGCGTTTGCTATAGGGGCCTGCTGGTTAAAGAAAATATATACAGAAAAAGCTAAGAGGGCTGAGTCACAATTCAGGAAAGAATTATGGGTTCGCAGTGCAATGTCATTCCTGATTATCAGTGGTTTGCAGCTGGTTAGTATAAAAACAGATGTGGTCATGCTTGGTGCAATGGATAGTGCTTCTGTAGTGGGTATTTATAATGTGGCAAGTCAAGTTGCCTGGTTTATTACGATAATTTTAATGGCCGTAAATACAGTGCTGGCACCTCAGATTTCTACTTTATGGGTAAACGGGGATAAGAAAGTATTACAAGAAATTATTGTTCGAGCCGCTCGACTCACTTTTGCTGTTTCATTATGTATATTGATCGCACTGGTTATTTGGGGTGAGTGGTGTCTGAGCCTTTTTGGCGAGGAGTTTACTAACGGCTACATGGTATTAGTTGTGTTGGCGTCGTCTTTAACCTTGTGTACTATTGCCGCATCCGTCGGCCTGCTTTTGATGATGACCAATCATGAGAGAAATGCTGCATGGCTATTTGGGGGTTCTGCATTGATGAATATTTTGTTAAACGCCCTGTTAATACCAAAATATTCATTGAATGGAGCAGCTGTTGCGACTGGGGTCAGCATATTATTGATGAATATAGGAGCTATGTTGATGGTTGTAAGGCTGACTGGAATAAACCCGACAATTTTTCGCCATCGATTATAGTTAGATATGCCTTGAGGTGGTAGAGTTTTCGTGGACACTTTCTTAAGAGTGAATTAATCATCATTCAGGAGGTGTTCAATGAGTAGAAAGAAACGACGTAACCACACAAAAGAATTCAAAGAAGAAGCAGTAAAGCTGATAACGGAACAGG
>JAJRZI010000093.1 GCA_024275295.1 Gammaproteobacteria bacterium
ACTCCAATACTGAAGCAAAGGAAAAACATTGAGATAAAACCAGTCAATATCCAGCTCAGTGGGTATGCGCTGCATATCAGCAGGCGCATGGCTAACCGCCGGTTCAATCAATGAAAGTACAAGCAGCACCAAAAAACTACCCACAGCCAAACCAGTCGGCCCCATTGGGCTTACATTTGAGATACGTTTGACGTGTATCCACAGAGCAAAAATCAGCCCCATCGGGCCACCCACCAGATGAAGCAATGTCATCAGGGTGAAAAACCTGTCATTTATATTTTCACCCAGAAAATTACGTGCCATTCCACCACCGAGGAGCGGCAATACATCAAGGAGTTTCGCTGAGCTCAGCGCTATATATTGTGCGACCTGATCCCACACCAGCCAATATCCGGTGATCCCAAGCATCACCATCAACCACAGCGGCACCATACCCGTAAACCATGAAAACCAACGAAAACCGCGAAAACGATCCAATGCAAATTCACGAAGAATATGTACCACAACAGCAATTATTGCCGCATCAGATGCATAGCGATGAAGGCTTCGCATAACACCACCCAGGTACCACTGCTCATTCGTAAGATATTCAATGGATTGATAGGTGGCCTGGATGCCAGTATCAAAAAAGATATAGACATAGATGCCGCTGAAGAGCACCACCCACAGGAAGAAGAAGGCCAGAGAACCTAAATAGTAAAACGGGTTCATTGCTGTACCAAAGGCCAGATTGAACCACGTTTCACTATAGACAAAGAGCTTCTTTAGCGGGTTTTGCAAAAATCTTTTTACAAAATCGTCCCCAGCCAAGTCGCCCTTTGAGGTAGAAAGCAATGATTGATGCTGCACGGATTGATTCGCTGATGATGAGCTGTTTTGTTTAGTGGATGATTTCATGATTTGAGTAGAGTGGCCATTCTATTCCATAGCATGGCAGACACCCAAAAGAGCCTTATAACGATAGGTCAGTTATTAACTAACCCTCTCCTTTTGCAGCTTTTAGCTGTTGCTGAAGATCATGCACCTGGCCTTTCAACTGCATCACTTCAGCAAGCCCGGCTTTATCATTCTCCTCAGATGCCTCTAATAGAATCTCCATTTCAGCATTCAACTGCCTTTGCCACGATTCCAATTGCTGGATACATTTGTCCCGTTCAGATTTTTCATGTTCCAGCTCTTCAATTCTCTGCATCAAGGCGACATTTTTACCATTATCTCCCTGAGCAGCATCACCCGACTGAGAAGCTGCGAGCTTTGCCTTCAAATCCTGCACAGCCTGTTTTAGCGTAGCAACATTAGCAACAAGCCTGTTCTGCACCTGCTCATATTTTTTGCTGGATTCAACAAGGCGTCGTTCCAATAACTTCGCCTGTTTTGGGCCTCATCACGTTCCTGAATCAGCTTCGATGTATCTGTAGCTGCATGACCACCTTCGGCACTGGAATCCTGTTGAGGTGCCACTGGCTCATGCGGAACATTGCCTGCTGTGGCCTCCTCCGCTTGGGATATGCTATTGATTCCACCTTTAAGTACAGCAACTTTAATACCACGCTCAAACAGCAGAAAAGCAGCAACTGCACTTTGGTTACCATCAGCACAATAGACAACATATTGGCGATCAAGCGCCAAGCTATCAATCTGAAATCTCAGTGAATGAAGCGGTATATTTTTACTGCCATCCATTCCGTTACGCTGGTAGTCAACCGGATCCCGTACATCCAACCATATACCGCCAGCCTCAATAACCTTGCAGGCTTCCTCGTAATCAATATCTTTGGTCAGGGGGCGCTTTATAAAAGTGGCAAAGTCTTCCTTCCCTAAACGGAATAGAACACCGTCAGTAAGCATGGTAACCGAACAGCCTCTGGGGCTATCCGAGAGCAGAGCCTCTTCTCCAAAATTATCACCTGCCCCCAAACGAGCCAGCTCTTCAGCCACAGTGTCATCATTGTGTTTTCGGGTTACTGCACAGCGACCTTTGTTAATAAGAAAAAAATAACACCCTTCATCACCCTGTTTAATGACCTCATCCCCAGCTTTTACATCCACCCTCTCCATTAGCATCATGACATTTTGAATGTTGGCAGGTGGTATATGCTGAACAACCGATGACCTGAGCAGCTGGGTCATCCAGTCTTCATCTACAGCCTCATCAGCTACGACTGAATTACTTTCTGTTTGAGCATGCGACAGCAATCCGCTAAGCAGCTGGCTCTCAATACTGACAAACTTAACCGGCTCTTTGGCTCTGGCTGAGAATTTTCGTGGAAATTGATGCGCCAGGGCAAAACGTGCGGTTTCTATATCGTCCGCGATGGTATCCACTACTTTATTATCAAGCAGCAGATCAACCCTACCGGAGAGCAGATAGACATTGTTGGAATCTGTATCACCTTGGCGAAACAGATACTCACCCCTTTTCAGGCGCTTAACATCTATTTTTTCCAGCAATGCAGCTCTATCCTCATCGGATAGCGTATTAATCGGGACTCGCGTCTTTAGCAGCCCAGCTTCACTACTTGTTGGCGTTACAGCCATCAATGACACCTCTAATACAACTGATTTATTTAATCGTTATTTTTACAGGCAGTGCATATAGTTACTCATTCTGTGCCCTGTTAAAAAGGAGTTCACCACAGATAAACCCAAGGAACAACATCTGGCGCCCCTCCTATTTATCTATCGGCTATTTTCTGCGCTACTTAAGATGCATTAATATCTGCAGTAGCACCAAGCTATAGATCCCTGCCAGCACATCATCCAGCATAATCCCCAGACCACCACTCAGGTGTTGATCCAGATAGCCAATTGGCCATGGCTTCCAGATATCAAATAATCGGAACAGCAGAAAACCGATCAGGATCCAAATCCATTCGGGGGGCACCCAGGCCATGGTGATAAGAAAACCAACCCACTCATCCCAAACGATACCACCATGATCATGTACCCCTAAATCATCGGATACCTTGCCACAGAGCCAGATGCCAAATATAAGCATCCAGAGTAGCACCAGAAGATATACCGTGGGACTAAATAAGGAAAGTATAATATAGAGCGGCACAGCAGCCAATGTTCCAGCTGTGCCAGGGGCTTTAGGAACGCCTCCTGAACCCAGACCGAATGCCAGCAAATGCCAGGGATTGCGCCAATTAGGAGACGGCTTCACCCCTGTGTCAGGCTTAAGAGGAGAAGTGCTCATAACCGGGAGAGAGCTGTTGAAGTTCTTGTCCATTTGCCGCAAAACAACGAATACCCGCTGGCGCCTCGATACGGCCTATTCTGGTCAAGCCACACTCAAAATCCATCGCAAGCCGCTCTACCTCTGCCTGCTTTTCAGCTGGAACCGTGATGCAGAGTTAATAATCATCGCCAGTCGAGAGTGGCAGCGCCCAGTCATCGCTCACCTTAATATAATCACGAACAGCTTGGGAGCAGGGTAAGTCTTTAACATACAAGGTCGCACCCACACCACTGGCATCACAGATATGCCCCAGATCAGAGATCAAACCATCTGAGATATCAATAGCGGCACTGGCCAAACCAACCAGCGCCTGACCTTCTGTTAAACGTGGTGTTGGACGGTCAAGGCGTGACTGTATTGAGAGAGGGAGACGCGTACGTTCAGTAGCTTGCAGTGCCAACCCGGCATCGCCCAGTGTACCTGTAACATATATCAGATCACCCAACTGTGCCCCATCACGACGCAAGGCAGCACCTGGATCGACAAAGCCATGGGCTTGAATAGTGATATTTAACGGCCCCTGGGTGGTATCACCACCTATTAACTGAACGTTATGCGTTGCCGCCAGGCTAGAAAAGCCTCGGCAGAATGCCTCTAACCAACCTTCATCAACTGAAGGCAGCGTTAGCGCCAAAGTCGCCCATGCCGGTTCCGCGCCCATCGCTGCCAGGTCACTGAGATTAACAGCAAGCGATTTATGGCCAAGTGATTCAGGGTCTGCATTCTTAAAAAAATGGACGCCCTCAACCAGGGTATCCATTGAAACCACAAGCTCTTTTCCTGCGGGCAAATGCAGCACCGCACAATCATCACCCACACCCACCCTGACATCCGCCCGATGTGTACCACTGTTGGCAAAAAACCGCTGGATAAGTTTGAATTCAGAGAGCGCCATTTATAACTATTTGCTGGCGGCGCGGGTCTCTACCGGGCGAATTTTCCTGGCCAATTTATCCAGTACGCCATTGATGTACTTATGCCCCTCCTCGGCACCAAATATCTTGGTCAGTTCAACCGCTTCATTAATGACTACCCGATAGGGCACTTCCGGGTGGTGCGCCAGTTCATACGCCCCTATGCGCAAAGCTGCACGTTCCACTGGATCTACACTTAAAATTGCACGATCAAGGTAGGGGGCTAGCGCTTCATCCAATTCATTCAGATGCGAGGGGACACCATGGATCAGGTCAGCAAAGTACTCCTCCTCATAACTATTAGGTGCCTCATCATCCTTAAACTGCTGAATAATATCCTTTATATTCTGACTGGCCAGCTGCCACTGATAGAGTGCCTGCAGTGCAAGCTGCCTGGATTTGCTTCGTTTTCCACTCATTAGAGTTGTCGCAACACATTGACCATCTCAATAGCTGACAGGGCGGCCTCTGCCCCTTTATTGCCAGCCTTAGTTCCAGCGCGCTCAACTGCCTGTTCGATGGTATCCGTTGTCAATACACCAAAGGCAACCGGCACCGCATGCTTCAAGGTCACCTGCGCCATGCCTTTAACACACTCCCCAGCCACAAAATCAAAATGCGGTGTTCCGCCACGGATCACTGCACCCAAGGCAATAATGGCCTCATACTCACCGCCAGCCGCTATCTTTTCCAATGCCAGGGGCAATTCAAAGGCGCCCGGCACGCGAACCACCGTGAGATCCGCCTCATTGGCGCCATGCCGTTTCAGGGTATCAATCGCACCATCCAGCAGACTCTCCACAATAAAGCTGTTGAAACGCGCAACAACCAGACAGAATCTGGCATTGCGTACCTGCAATTCGCCCTCAATAGTTTTAATGCTCATCTTATTTCTCTTCCTGTAAAGTTGGTGTTGGCGCACTGGCACCGCAATCAGGGCAGACGTACTCTACAACCTCCAGCCCGAAGCCTGAGAGACCATGAATGCTTTTCGGCGCACTCAATACTCGCATCTTTTTCACCCCAAGGTCTGACAAAATCTGGGCACCGACACCAAAGGTACGCAGCTCTTTGCCCCTATCTCTTTTGGGTGGCTGGCCTTTCTTTTCATGGATCTGATAATCCCGCATACGCTGGATAATCTCCCGTGCAGAGTCATGGTTGCGCAGTACAATAATAATGCCCTCACCCTCTTCAGAGATCCAGCGCATAGCGCTACGCAACGGCCAGCCTTGATCAATGCGTGTGGTACCAAAGAGATCATGCAGTGAATTTTGCATGTGTACACGTACAAGAATAGGCTTTTCCGGATCAACCTCACCCAACACCAGCGCCATGTGCAGCTCATCATCGATACGATCCTGATAGGCAACCAGATTAAATTCACCGTAACGTGTCGGCAGATGGCACTCTGTTACCCGCTCAACCGTCTTTTCATTGCGCACTCGATATTGGATCAGATCTGCAATAGTGCCTATCTTCAGCCCATGCTCCTTGGCAAAAACCTCCAAATCGGGCCTCCTCGCCATGCTGCCATCATCATTCAGGATCTCAACAATCACGGAGGTTGGGCTTAAACCCGCCAGCCGTGCCAGATCACAGCCTGCTTCTGTATGGCCTGCACGCACCAGCACACCACCAGGCTGAGCCATGAGCGGAAAGATGTGGCCGGGCTGGGTCAGATCCTCTGGTTTGGCATCAGCAGCCACCGCAGCCTGGACGGTTGTCGCCCTGTCTGCAGCTGAAATACCCGTAGTCACCCCTTCTGCCGCCTCAATCGAGATCGTGAAATTAGTGGCATGCTGGGTATCCTGATCGCTCACCATCATGGGCAGACGCAACTGTTGGCAGCGCTCCTCCGTCAGGGTCAGACAGATGAGGCCACGGCCAAAGCGGGCCATAAAGTTGATCGCCTCTGGTGTAACCCTATCGCCAGCAATCAGGAGGTCACCCTCATTTTCACGATCCTCATCATCCATAATGATGACAATCTTCCCCTGGCGGAGGTCTTCAATAATCTCTTCAGTTGTATTTAAAGCCATCTGGCTAACTTCTCTCTGCGGTCAATCGATGCCGTGCAAATAATTTTGTAACAGCGAACAGATAAGTTTAACAGAAACAAGCGCATTGCAAAAAAGCAAAACCGCCTATTTTATGAATCCATTTTCTGCCAGAAAAGAGCGGCTGATACCGGTCACAGCAGTGCATTCCGTCTTCTCACCCAGCAACAGACGTTCCAGATAACGCGCAATCAGATCCACCTCCAGATTAACCAAAGTGCCTGATTGATAGTCACCAATGATAGTTTTCTGCAAGGTATGCGGCACAATATTGAGTCCAAATATTGCGCCATCAATACTGTTTACGGTGAGACTGGTGCCATCAATACAGATAGACCCCTTGGGTGCAATATAACGCGCCAGTTCATCCGGAGCTTCTACCCGCAGGCGTATAGAACGGGCGTCCTCTTTGCGCTCTAAAATCCGCCCCATGCCATCCACGTGCCCACTCACCAAGTGCCCACCCAATGGCGTGCTCAGCGTTAAAGCCTTTTCCAGATTGACCCGGCTACCTGATCTCAGGGCGCCCAACGATGTCAACGAAAGTGACTCACGCGAAACATCTGCAACAAACCCATCACCCGACAGCTCCACAGCGGTCAGGCAGACACCATTGACAGCAATACTATCGCCAGGCTGCACACCGTCCAGATTGAGGCTGCCGGTGTTAATGTGGAGTCGTACATCACCACCGCGCTGCTCACATCTGACAATCTGCCCTATGGCCTGAATAATACCTGTAAACATTAGCCCTTTACCCTCATGACTCACCCTACGGCATCTCCCCACACCTCGGTCACGCGACCAAGATAGTAGGGAAAATCCCCCATAATAAACATACCTGCCACTACACCCACGACCGTTATCCGCCCCCATTTAGAAAAGGACGCAGAAGAAATTCTGCCATGAGCAGATAGGCTGGGACAAGCACATGAAACAGGTAGCGCCCCTGCACTCCTAACAACAAGGCATGGTGTTGCAGATAGCCAGTATAGTTATAGTAACCGACCAGGAAGAGATAATAACCAAAAACCACAGCGGTCATTCCCAGCCACAGGTTATCTGATCCATCAAAACGGATAGTCCGCACCATGAGCAACAGTGCGGCAAAGCAGGTCAGCCCATAAGCCCAAAGCCCATTGGGTGATCGCAGCATGGAGCGATGCGCCTGAATACCAAAGATCGAGGGTTTCATCGCCTGATCCCAAACCAGATGCATGTAATCCAGCATATTCAGATTCTCTGGTTTGGCCATCTTATATTGACGCGCATTGTTCAGCAGGCGCCTGGCATGCGCAATATCCCCTGGGTGACGAATCAATTCAGTTGCACGCCATGCCTCCATATATGAGAGCTTGCCCAGCCTGTATTGAGAGACAACCCAGTTTCTAGCGTAGATCCTGTTTTCCATACATTTTTCATGCGTCAGCACCTGCGCACAACCAGGAACAATATGGCCATATCGAACAAGATTGACGCCATAGAGCGACAGATTGGCCACCACACAGAGCAGTGCCACAATGGTCAACGACCGGATATAACCTTTCCCGGAACGAATCCCCTGCACCAGTTGCTGCATATCCATCAGCAACATGCGTCGCCGCGACAGCAGCCAGACAGCAGCAAAAATCGGCGCTAACATGAGGAAGGTTCCCTTGGTCAGCAGCCCCAGCATGGTACTGATCAAGAACAGGAGCAGATCAGCAGGCCTGGCAGAATCCAAATGCCCAAACAACGGGCACAAGTAGCGCACCAGAAAATAAATGGCACACAGAGCCAGCAGGTTGGTTAGGTTATCGTAATTTACGGATGCCGACAGAAAGCTGAACATCAGCGTATTGGTCAGCATCACAAAAAACAGCACCCGCATCAGCCTGCTCTTTAACACCAACAGACTCAATCGATAGGCCACTATCAGAAATACCAGAGCCAAACCAATATTGAGTACCCGCAGCGTGGTGTAGTCTGCACTACCAAGCAGGGCTGCAGCTTTCCCCATCAGAAAATAGTAGAGATAGGGCTGATGTGTCACCAATCCATAGCGTAGAGAGGCATCTGAGTCCTCTATCCCAAACAATGTCTCTGCATAAAGCCGGGCAATCCCAATATGCGTCATCTCATCAGGTGGCACACCCGGCCCGACGGTAAAGGCAAAATAGAAGAGGCGACCGATAAAGTAGGCACCCAGCAGGAGAGTGATCCAGAGATCCCAGCGCTGGGTGATTCGGTTGATTGCTGCCATTTTTATACTTTACAGCATTTAGAGGGTACTGCAGTGATGCGCCAATCCCTGCCCACAGCACGGATATCTGCAATCTCCAGCTCAATCCGATCCTGCATCCGCACTAGACCGGGCAGATGGAATAAACCCTTTCCACCATCACCCATCAGATGCGGCGCCATATAGATTATCAGCTCATTCACCAACCCCGCCTGCAACAGGCTGCCGGCAAGTCGCGGCCCTGCCTCAAGTAGGATCTCATTGATCTCTTGCCGGGCGAGAAATCCCATCACAGCCTGTAGTTCAACCTGTCCATTATCTTCCGGCATGGAGACCACCTCTGCACCAGCCGTTTCCAAGGCACTTCGCCGCTCAGGCCCGCCTTCAAGGCAGAAGATTGTTGTCTGCCCCGGAAGAGAGAGCATCTTCGAGTGCAGTGGCATGCGCAGCCTGGAGTCCAATACCACACGTTGCGGAGAGGGTAGATCACGATCCAACTCAACACCATCCAGCTCTGCAGCTGTCAGCCGCACATTGAGTGAGGCATCATCCGCAATCACGGTATTCACCCCTGTCATCACTGCGGAGCTGAGCGCCCGCAGACGATGGACATCCCTGCGTGCAGCATCTGAGGTAATCCATTTACTCTCACCACTGGCCATTGCAGTTCGCCCATCCAGGCTCATCGCCAGCTTGCAGCGGACAAAGGGCAGTCCATATTTCATGCGCTTTATAAAACCGGGGTTGAGCGCCTGTGCCTCAGATTCAAGCAGACCAGCATGCACCTCTATTCCAGCCTGTCTGAGATGCTCCAGACCACTGCCAGCAACCTTGGGATTTGGATCACCCATCGCCACTACCACTCGACTGACACCCGCCTGAATCAAGGCGTAAGCACAAGGAGGGGTTCGACCATGATGGCTACAGGGTTCCAACGTGACATAGGCCGTGGCGCCTTGGGCACGATCACCCGCCGCAGACAAGGCAATCGGTTCTGCATGGGGTTCGCCAGCACGTTGATGGAAACCTTCGCCGACAACTCTCCCATTTTGAACTAGAAGACAACCAACCCGGGGATTGGGGTGGCAGGTATAACGGCCTTTAAGCGCCAGCTTGATCGCTTGCGCCATAAAGGCATAATCCTCAGGCAGGATCATCTGTCATCCGTTTTTTTGCTCAGAAGATCTTGCTGCTGTTTGCCCTCAGGAGCTGGCTGACGCTCCAGCAATGCAATCTCTTCCCGAAAGGCATTCACATCCTCAAACTTACGATAGACAGAGGCAAAACGAACATAGGCCACCTGATCCAGGCTACGCAGCTCCTCCATAACCCACTCACCCACTTGATTGGTGGGTATCTCACGCTCGCCTGATGCCATCAATTTACGTCGAATGTGATTCAGCGCATCATCCACTTGCTCGGTACTGACTGGCCGTTTTTCCAATGCGCGAGCAATACCTGACGCAACCTTTCGCCCATCAAACGGCACCCGGCTGCCATCTCTTTTGACGAGATGTGGTAGCGTAAGCTCAGCCGTCTCATAAGTGGTGCAACGTTCTTTGCAGACTGTGCATTCTCGACGGCGACGTACCTGATCCCCTTCACCAGAAAGACGGGAATCGATAACTTTCGTATCTTGAGCACCACAGAAAGGACAGCGCATGGTTATATATAGGCTCTATTGGCGAGCATCTGGGCAGATGCCCGCTACACAATCAGGTTATTTATAAACGGGAAAACGTCGACACAGCTCAGCAGCCTTGGCCTTCACCTGCTCAACGGTAGCCGCATCGCCCTTGCTGTCGATCACATCACACATCCAACCCGCCAGGTCACGCACCTCCTCTTCCCCAAAGCCACGGGTGGTTGCCGCAGGTGTGCCAATACGAATACCACTGGTAACAAACGGAGACTGCGGGTCATTGGGCACCGCATTCATATTCACGGTGATATTAGCGCTACCCAACCAGGCATCCACCTCTTTTCCAGTCAGCCCTGCCTCAATAAAGCTCACCAGAAACAGATGATCATCTGTACCACCTGATACCACATCATAGCCTCGCTCGATAAAGACCTTGGCCATCGCCTGGGCATTCGTCATCACCTGCTGCTGATAACTTTTAAACTCAGGCTGCATCGCCTCTTTAAAGGCCACTGCCTTGGCAGCAATAACATGCATCAGAGGGCCGCCCTGTGTTCCAGGAAAGACCAGTGAATTCAGCTTTTTCTCTATTTCAGGATTGGCCTTGGCCAGAATCAGACCGCCACGCGGGCCACGCAGGGTTTTATGGGTTGTGGTGGTGGTAACATCGGCAATCTGTACCGGGCTGGGGTATAGGCCAGCGGCAACAAGCCCCGCCACATGGGCCATATCCACAAACAGATAGGCACCCACTTCATCGGCAATAGTACGGAATCGCTGCCAATCCACCACACGGGAATAGGCAGAAAAGCCGGCCACAATCATCTTCGGCTTATGCTCACGGGCCAGTCGCTCTACTTCGTCGTAATCAATCTCGCCGGTCTCAGGATTAAGTCCATACTGAACGGCATTGTAGATCTTGCCAGAGAAATTGGGCTTTGCGCCGTGAGTCAGATGGCCACCGTGCGCCAGACTCATGCCCAGCACGGTATCACCCGGCTGGCAAAGTGCCATGTAGACAGCAGCATTGGCCTGTGAACCGGCATGTGGCTGTACGTTGGCATAATCTGCTCCAAACAGCGCTTTGGCCCGGTCGATGGTCAGCTGCTCAGCAATATCAACAAATTCACAACCACCGTAGTAACGCTTACCCGGATAGCCTTCTGCATACTTGTTGGTCAGCACCGAACCCTGCGCCTGCATTACCCGGGGACTGGTATAGTTTTCCGAGGCGATCAGCTCAATGTGTTCCTCCTGGCGCTGCTCTTCAGCCTGAATGGCCGCCCAGATCTCATCATCAAAACCACTGATCTGCATCTCTTTGCTAAACATTTATACCCATCTCCGCCAAGTCAAAAGGGCTATTTTAACCTAAAAATCAAACTTAGCCCGGATGTTTCATGAATTCGCATAATTATCGCGCAGGATATTGGTTTTACTACCAAAAAAACGGGCACTAGAAGGGATTTTCTGAAGGCGTCGCATATCAGTGATTATGCGCAACTAAAGAAGATTTCTTGTGGAATCAATAGACAAGCGAGAACATGCGCAATTCATGAAACATCCAGGTTAGGCGGCACATATCAAGCGTCAATCCGTGAGGCTGGGGCAACAGGATGGAAATTCAGGAGGAAGGCCAGCACCTCCAGATACAATTACGGCGACTAAGAAGATTCTTAGCCGCCGTAATTCTGATCAAGTTTTAACAGATGTTAACGCTGTTTGCGCAAGCGGCCAAAGCCCAGCAAGCCCATTAGACCACTGCCAAACAACCAAACAGCAGCTGGAATGGGGACAGGTGCCACATTACCATCAAGAACAGCCCAGGCATAAAACTGATTGGTTTCGGAAGCCTTGCTCTGATATCCATCTGACATATCAAAATACATTGCTTCGCTACCTGAAAACTCACTGCCTGACCAATAGGAAGCTGGTTTCAGGCTGCTGCCAAAAATGCTGTTTTCATCGCTGCCATAAGTGAAGCTATCAGCACTACTGGTATAGCCAAGGTTAACGTAGAACATGTAGCCTAATTCGGAGACCATACTGCTATTGTTATAGCCTTTATCTGTTGTCCCATCCTCAGCATAGGTCATGTTATAAGCTTCACCATCCAGCGGTTCTATTGTTGGCAGACGCCAGCCACCAAACCCCTTATAGGCCAGACCAGCAACCCAGGTTTGAGCTGCATCCCAGGTCATTTTGCCATCACCATAGTTGGCATCTTGTAACCAGGTAACATCCAGCACATCATCATAGATGAAGCCGCCACCATTATCGACCAGTGCTGCTTGTGCTGCAGTTGATAGTCCAATAGCCAATAACCCTGCGCACAACACACCTGTGTAGTGTTTTTCCATACCTGCCTCTCTTGATTTTTTTAGAGCAATATTTATTTTATTCCAAATGCTTCTTAAACCCTACCGTTAAACAGCAATAATCCACAATAAATTCATTGATTTAAAAAGCCCTACAGATCGCTATACTAATCTATATGATTCTGCTTCCGCAATACATAAGCGCTGATTAGCTGCTCTATTTTATCCTGCTCATACGGTCGAAGACCGCTTAACACCATCATTTTCTGGCCTCTACCAACAACCTCACCTGATTCTTTCAAGCAAAACTCCAGTGTCACATTACCTCTTTTTTTGATGATCTCCAGATTAGAGCTAACCAATTCAAGTTTGGGGTCTACAAGATCAAGCCGATCCAGCTCAAATGACATCCCCTGATACATCACCAATGGGCGATCGGGGTTTATCATGACGCGATGCTCTGCCATGAGTGGCACCAGAATATGCGGGAAATTATGCCCAGAGAACTCTACATAACTGCGGGTAAAACAGTCGATTAATGCCTGATCAGTTGAAACATCACCACTACAATCAAAGTAAAGATACTCCTTGCCTGCTTCACTGATGATAGAGATATGCTCTTCATTCACATCCGGGACAAGCAGCGACACATCATCCGTTACCATGCCGGCAAAGGTGAAGTTCATCTTGCTGCTTAGGCCATATTTGGCCAGCATAATGGCAAACAACAGATCACCCGGCACGCAAAAACGTTTGGCATCTATGTCGTGGATTGGATTGAAATCGTCAGCAATATTTTTTGCAAAATCACTGGCCTGCTGACGTGAAACCTGAATTTGACGATCTCTCTTCAGATAATATTTTTCTACTAACATTTAAATAGTCACAACAAAAAAGGAGGAATGAATGGGATGACAGGGCGTGCTGTTTAGGCAGATGCTAAGGCATGACATCTCCCACGATCCCTTCCACCTCAATGGTAACATGGGTAACCTGAGGCGCTATCTCTTGTAGCCTCGCCTCAAGCTCATCAATAATCTGCTCTGTACGCTCCAAGGTGCTTTGTACAGCCGCACGGGCACCCAGATAGCTTTTAACCTCGGGCGATGCCTGGCGGTGTTGTGGTATCTGGCTCATCATTTTTTCAGTTTGCTGTTCAATCATACTGCGCAGCCCAGGCACTATGGCCTCCTCTCGCAATTCAATCTCTGCCACCAGCACCGTGTTATTTTCATCCAGAATGATTGAACGCAGATCATGATATCGCTCTACTTCAGCATGTTCCTTTGCTACCTGAATAAATGCATTCTCTGCACTGCGATCACGCATATCTGCAAGAAACCGCATATTCACCCATCCAAGATAAAAAGCGATACAACCGAGCATAACGGCAATCAGCGCAGAAAAACCAATATCCCAGAGAACATTGCCTGTAACGGCACTGAGACCAATGCCCGCAACTGCAAAAGCTAGGCACAGCATGGCCACAGAGTCCTCCAGCACCACTGCAATCAGGGTTGGATCTTTGGATTCAATAAGATAACGAATGGGATGAGTAACGCCATCCCTGCGCATGGCTGATAGAAACTCTTTCAGCGCAACAAGAAATGAGTAGCCCTCAATAATAAAGGCAAGGCCAAGTACGATTAGCGCCAATCCAAGCGGATCAAAAAAGATTCCCAGCACCTCCACAAGTGCGGGATCACCAGCTTTATTCAGGTTATGCCAAGCATGCCACGCATTGGCCAACCCCAAACCTGCACCTATAGAGAATAGCCCAATGGCACTCCATAGATTCCAAAGATATTTTTTCTGTGCATGGCCAAAGGCATAGTTTTGGTCAGCAGGCCGTGCTGCTTCGACCAATCCGAAAAAGAGAAACCCCTGATTGAGGGTATCCATCAGGCTATGGACGGCCTCGTTCATCATTGAGGGCGAGCCCCCTGCAAATGCCGTCAAAAACTTCAATACCGTGACAACAGCATTGGCAACAATAGCCGTGACCACTGCCTTTTTAGAACCGTGAGACATGGTTGTTCTTATTTAATCCCTGCATAAACGGAAACAATAGAGGATGGGCAGACTACCAAAATGGCACCGCAAAATCAGAGCTTTTTGAAAAACATCTTGGCATTGCACCGATAGTCAGCACCCAGCCAGCAACAATCACTCACTGAATTGCCAGGAGAAAACTGAAAACAGCAGAGGAAAACCCACTAATCTGCACTTATTGCCTGGGCATGTCTCCCCAGTTTAATATCGTGAATTCCACAGGCCACGGCCATGGCAATGAGATCCGACAGCGACTCCGCCACCATTTTCTCCATAACCCGCCTGCGGTGAATCTCGACCGTACGATGGCTGATGTCCAGCTTTTTCGCAATGGATTTATTTGGGCAGCCATCCGCCACCAGCGCCATGACATCACGCTCCCGGGGCGTTAGCTGCTTAAAGCGAATCAGAGTATCGGCCTTTTCTTTTTCTCTTTGCCGTTCTTCAGCATCCTGCACCATTGCTTTTTTGATACATGCCAGCAAGGCCTCATTATCGAAAGGTTTTTCCAGGAAATCACTGGCTCCCTTTTTGATGGCTCGTACAGCCATGGATACATCTCCATGGCCGGTGATAAAGATAATCGGGATTTTGACGCCGTTGGTTGCCAGGGCATCCTGTAGTTCCAGGCCATCCATTCCCGGCATCCGTATGTCGAGGAGCAGGCAGCCGGGCCGAGCCGGATTGCAGGCTTCCAGAAATTTATGAGCAGAAGGGTAGGTCTCTACCGGAACCCCCTTCGAACTCAGGTAGAGCGCAAGGGCATCGCGGACAGCCCGATCATCGTCGACAAGGAACAGGATTGGTTCATATTTCATAATTGGGCAATTCCCGGTCTAGCGGTAAGCTAAAGTGGAAGAGGGCTCCGCCGGGCGTACCGCTCTCCGCCCAGAGGCGGCCACCATGCGACTCGATGATCGATCGGCTAATGGATAACCCCATCCCAAGGCCGGCAGCTTTGGTGGTGTAGAAGGGGTCAAACAGGTGACTCATAGCTTCAGCATCCAGCCCGGAGCCGCTATCCTGCACCGTGATTTGAATCCACTCCCCGCCCTCCTTGATGCAGGTACTTATGGTCAGCGCACCTTGGGACGCCATCGCATCGATGGCGTTACGCACCAGATTCAGGAGCACCTGTTCAATCTGGATGCTGTCGACGTACACCATGGGCAGCGAATCGTTCAGCTCCAACTGCAATGCGATGGCCTGCTTCCGAAGCTCAGGCTTGGTGAGTGCAAGCACCTCCAATACCAGTGAATTGATATCGGCAAGCTCTTTTTGGGCCTCCTCTTTGCGCACCAGCCGGCGCATACGGCGGATGATTTCACCCGCACGCTGGGCCTGCTCATTGCATTGTTCCATGGCATAGGTGATTTGCTCGATATTCTGGTTGTCGTTCTGCAGCATCTCCAGCCCTGCCATGCTGTAACCGGATATAGCAGTCAGCGGTTGATTCAATTCGTGGGCCAGCCCAGAGGCCATCTCACCTAGAGTACTGAGCCGAGCCACATGAGCCAGATCGGCTTGGCGCATGCGAGCCTGTTCCTCAGCATGACGGCGCTCGGTAATGTCGGTCTGAATGGCCAGATAATGGGTAATTCGACCCTTATCATCCTTGATCGGTGAAATCACGGTGTGATCCAGGTAGAGGGTACCATCCTTCCTTCTGTTCTTTATATCGCCACGCCATATCCGGCCGGACTTGATTGTCTGCCAAAGATCACGGTAGACCACCGCAGGTGTTTTATCCAATTTCAGGATGTCAGGCAATTTACCCACCACCTCCTCGGCGCTATAACCAGAGACCTGAGTAAAAGCCGGATTGGTGTATTCAATGGCGCCATCGCAGTTCGTAATGATGATGGAGTTTGGACTCTGTTCCACGGCCTGGTGGAGTTCGCGCAGCCGTTCTTCCATCTGTTTGCGCTCCGTCAGGTCGGTGAATACACCGAAGCTGCCGCTGTACCGGCCCTCTTCATCCCGGATGATCTGCGGTGATATATGCAGGTAGACATTCGAGCCGTCCCGATGGGGTATCTCCCCTTCGTAGGCCTCTGCTCTTCCCTCACGCCGTGCGCGCATGATCTCCATCCAGCGGGGTAGATTAGACTCACCGATAAAGTCAGTAATTTGTCGGCCAACCATCTCCTTCCAGGAGTAACCCAACATCTCGCACAGCCGATTGTTGACATACTGCACTATGCCCTGCTCATCCTGCACGCCGAGCCCCTCGGACATGGTCTCCACCAGCGCTCTTCACTCTGCCTGAGCGCCTGTTCACTTCGTTTGCGCGCAGTGACATCCCGCGACATCAGTACAAAGCCGGTCAGGGTACCCTCCCTGTACCAGATCCCCGTGACCCGTGAATTAATGCAGCAGGATTTTCCCTCTTTAACCTGCTCCACCGAAAACCGGTATTCGCCCTCAGTTTTAACGCGCTCTATGGCCTGCTCAAAGCGGAAGTGATCCACCTCCTCCATGCTGTGCATCTGCAGAACTGTTTTGCCAAGCACCTGGTTAGCCGGGTAGCCAAATATCGTTTCCGCCGCAGGGTTGAAATGAGTAATGCAGAAATTGAGGTCTATGGCGATGATGGCCATATCCGTGGAGGAGTACAGGATATTTTTCAGCACCAGAGTATCACTAAGCTGCACCTGGGTCTGTCTTAGTTGCTCTGCTTGATCACGGATGATCTCCTTGAGGAATTCCGTATACCCACCACTCAGGCCTTTGACAATATCGTGCTGGGTAACAATACCCGCAGTACAGCCGGCTTCATCCACCACTACCAGCCGACAGATATGCTCTGCCCGCATGATCTGTGCAGCATCATGCAGGGCATAACCGATTCGAACGGTGCGAACAGGACTGCTCATGACCTGTCCGAGCAGCAGCGTACCAGCTCCGGAGTTCGCCAGTGCCAAGTGTACAATATCGCATTCAGTGATTATGCCGCTCGGGCAGCCATCCCGCTCGATCACCACGCAACATATGCCTTGCCTAGCCATGCACTGAACCGCCTCCTGCAGCAGGGCATCCTCCGGCAGGGTGACCACACTGCCCGAAAGAGCAGCCGAGACCTCCTTGAGCTCAAAAAAATAATTGGGTTCAAGTTGCCTCAGGATATTAGACTCAGTCACCACACCAGCAAACCGACCATCCCCATCTACTACGATAAGATGGCGTATGTGATGTTCCGCAAAGAGCTGGTAGGCTTCACGGTAATCCATCTCTTCCTGTACTGTAACCAGCTGGCGGGACATCAGCTCCCGGATTTTCAGTTCGGCCAACGGCTGCTGGTGGGCAACGCTCTTCACCAGATCCCGTTCTGTGAAGATCCCGATCGGCCGGTCATCCTCAGCCACCAGGATATAGCAGGCACCTGCCGCCTCCATTTGCGCGAGGGCCTCCATCACGGGACAGTCCGGTGTCACACACGAAACCGGTGAGGTGAGCAACTCCACAAGTGTTTTTTTCGTAATAGCTGTCATGGCACAATGCAGAAAAAGCGGGGATCCGCAGACGAAGATGGATGCAGGTGATGTTACACCATTTTGCACCTACCATCGGAGAAGTATCTGCAGAAAAAGTTGGCTGGCAGGAGACCCTATAAAATTAGCGAAATAACCCTATACTTGTAGTTAGAATTTTCTCCTTAAAGAAAATCCTTTATAAAACAGGCACGGACGTAGCATTGCAAAATTCCAATAAACAGGCTGACAGGAGCACCATGGGGAAAAGCGGCAACAAACTCCACCGCCGGGTAGGGGCTCAAACAAGGTTGGAAGAGGAGAAGATTCGAGAGCTGTCACCCGATGAGGCATTGGCAGCATCCGAACACAAGTATCGGACATTAATAGCCAATGCTAACGATGCCATACTGGTGGCAAATACCGAAACCGGGATCATTCTCAACGCCAACAGGCGGGCTGGGGAACCGCTCGGCCTGAAGCCCAGTGAAATCATCGGCCTTCATCAAACCCGGCTCCACCCACAAGAGGAGGCCGATACCTACCGCGCCATTTTTCAGGATCATATCCGCAAGGGAGAGTGGGGTGAGGAGGAGATGATCGTCCTTCATTCCAGCGGTCGCCGGGTGCCAGTGGAGTTCCGGGCCAGTGTCATCGATCTCGACGGACAAACAGCAATCATGGGCATTTTCCGTGACATCAGCACACGAAAACAGGCCGAAGAGGCACAATACGCCCACCTCCATTACCTGGAAAAGATGCAACGTATCATCAGCGCAGTCGGCAAACCCCCCAATCCCGAAGAGGGGTTGACCAATGTCATCAGCACCATCCGGGAGGTCTTCGGATCTGACCGGGCGTGGCTGCTCTACCCCTGCGATCCAGAGACAAAGTCCTGGTCGGTGCCAGTGGAATCAACGACCCAGGAATGTCCCGAGGCCTTTCAGGCGGGGCAGCCCGTACCCACAGAATCCACTACAAGGCAGATCTTTCGAGATGCCTTGAATTCAGATGAACCTGCAGTCATGGAGCAGATGCCGGAAGATAAAGCATTCAGACGATTATCCATCCGCTCCCAGATGACCATTGCAGTCCAGCCCCGCTTCGGCAAGCCCTGGCTTTTGGGAATGCACCAATGTTCCCATGAACGCACCTGGAGCGCTGAAGAACGGCATCTGTTCAAAGACATTGCCGCACGAATCGAGGATCTGCTGGGCAGTCAGCACCTGCATCAAGAGCTCAAAAAGAGCGAGCAAGCAACACGGCAGCTGATCGACTCCACGGGCGAAGGCATCTACGGGGTGGATGCTGACGGAAACTGTACCCTGGCCAACAGAGCCTGCGCAGATCTATTAGGCTATAAAGACGCATCAGAACTCATCGGAAAGCAGATGCGCCAGCTCACTCATCACGACTGTCCCGGCGCCCGCTCATCCACGTTTATAGCGTGCCGGGACTGTATTGTATTTCAAGAGGGTAAAAATATTTTCGGAGCAGATCTTCTGTTTCAACGGGCAGACGGGTTGCATTTTTCAGCAGAATTCCGCTGCCATCCCATCTATGAGGAGGGCGTTGTAACCGGCGCCGCGGCCTCCTTTACCGACATCACCGCACGCAGGCGAGCCGAGCGGGTATTGCAAAAGGCCTATGACGAACTGTAATCACGTGTAGCGCAGCGCACTATAGATCTGAAAGCGGCCAATGAAGCACTAATAGAAAACGAAAGCCGATTCCGTAGCATGTTCACCAATTCGATAATCGGCATGGCAATCCTCACTCCTGATGCTCAACTTCTACAGGTCAACAATTCACTCTGCTTCATGCTTGGCTATTCACAAAAAGCACTTTTGAGGAAAACATTCCAGGACATTACCCATCCTGACGACGTGCAGATCGGCGCTGATTATCTACACAGGTTGTTGGAAGGGAGCATCGATGCCGCAACATTCGAGAAGAGATATATCCATAAAGAGGGACATACTGTCTGGGGTTCCGTATCAACATCGCTACTCCGGGATGCGCAAGGCACGCCATTGTACTTTGTCACTCAGGCGCAGGACATCACCAAGCGCAAGCAGGTGGAACAGGAGCTGGCAGTCTATCAAGACCATCTGGAAACCATCCTGGAAGAGCGTAGCGTCAAGCTTGCCCGATCCGAAAAGGAGCTCAAGAACTTTGCCTACATTGTCTCCCACGATCTGCGCACCCCCCTGGTCAGCATCCAGGGCTTTACCGGCGAACTGCACCACGGCCTGGAACTGCTGCGCGAAGCAGTGGAGGCCGGGCTACCCCATTTCAACAAGGCACAGCAAGCGGTGCTGCAGCGTGAGCTTAACCAGCATATTCCTGAAGCCATGGATTTCATCGAGGCCTCAACGATCAAAATGGACAGCCTGGTGAAGGCCATCCTCAAGCTATCGCGCATGGGCCACCAAAAACTGAGCTATGAGCCGGTGGATATCGGGCAGTTGGTGGAACAGGATTTGAAAACCATCGCCTATGCCATCGAAACCCAAGGTATAAAAATAAAGCAGGGTAAGCTCCCCACCCTCTACACTGACCCCCTGGTCATGCAGCAGATCTTCGGCAATCTACTCTCCAACGCAGTCAAATATATGGATCCGGAACGACCCGGCATGATTGAGATAAGTGCAGAGCAGGGCAACAACGGCACCACCTTCCACGTCTGCGACAATGGCCGTGGTATTGCAGCGAATGAGATCGACAAGGTATTCGAGATCTATCAGCGGGCGGGGGATCGAAAGGAGCCCGGCGAGGGCATGGGTCTGACCTATGTTGAGACGCTGGTGCGGCGTCTGGATGGGCGAATCTGGTGCGAGTCAGAATTGGGACAGGGTGCAACGTTCAGTTTCAGCCTACCGCAGAAGAAGCCGAAGAGAGCAGATAAGCAGTTGGTCAATATTACCACCTGCTAGGCGCACCGCATGTATAGGTATCAGATGCCAGTTCTCGGAGTAGACAAAGAAGCGATGGTTTTTATGGCCGATGACCCACTCTGTGCAGGCACAAATCCTCACAACTCATATACGTAATTCTACGTACGTAATCACACGGATACATTTTTTCTGGCAGACTCGATACTCTCTCAAATGCCAATCAAAGGAATGTACGGGGTACTCACCACAGGGATGCGATGGGTAACTCAGCATAGGGACATAATGGATAACTCACTATAGGGACATGGTGAGTTATCCACAACAGCATTGCTGCCTGAACAGATTCAGCGATGCATGCAAGGGTATCTCACACTGCTGATACTTGTTTCTAAGGCGCCCCATATACCACTTTATCACCTGGCACAATCCACTATGATAAGGAAAAGCAACAAGATGAATCATCGTCAAAGCGCACGTTGGTCTCGCCAATTAACGGCCATGGTTTTTCAGCAGGGTATCTTGTTAGGATATTTTAAGACCCGCAATATTAGTCTTCAAGGTGCTTACCTGGAAAAAGGTCCAGCAGCCCTCCCCCTGAACGGCACCCTTGATGTGATCTTTATGGCAGCAGCGGGGTGCCTTCCAAAATGCGCAGTAAAAGCCCTTGTTGTCCACAAAGAGAACGAGGGTACAGGTATCATGTTTGCAAGCAATGACCAGGAGATATTGCATAATCTGAGGCAGGTATTATTTACTGTTGCACCAGGTAATCAATCATCAAGCCGTACACTTAAGTTAAAGTAGCAGGTAAGCTGACAGCCCACTGTGAGTTGCCAGATCCCCAGCCATGACTTTCCGCATTGCCTGCACATGGCAATTCAAGAGTGGTTCCATTGACCAAGGCAGCACCAGCTTCCAAAGCTAAACTCCTCTACATAGAGGATGAACCGAGTCTGGCCCGGATGACCCAGATGCATCTTGAGCGCGCCGGTTATACGGTAGATCTGGCCAGTGACGGCGAACAGGGATTGGCCATGATTCAAACAGGTAATTACCAGGTGGCACTGGTCGATTACCAACTACCCAAACTCAATGGCCTGGAGCTGATCCGTACCCTGGCCGAAGAGGGCTGCCTGCCACCCACCGTCATGCTCTCCGGGATGAGTGAGCTTGCTGTGGCCGTTGAGGCCATGAAGCTTGGGGCTGCAGATTACATCATCAAGGAACCAGGCAGCGGTTATCTGGAGCATCTATCAGCCATAATCAAACGGCTGCTGGAAAGAGAGGAACTGCTCAACAATATACGCCAAGCCGACGAACAGTTACGTCTGGCCGCTGCCGTATTCGAGACCACCGCCGAAGGCATCATCATCACCGACCGGGATAATCGCATCGAGGCGGTTAACCGGGCATTTTACAATATCACCGGCTACACAGAGGATGAGGTGATCGGGAAAAACCCTTCCCTGCTGCGTTCCGGTCGGCACGACCTGGCATACTACCAGCACATGTGGAGATGCCTAGAGCGTGATGGAAAATGGGAAGGTGAGATCTGGGAGAGGCGCAAGAATGGTGAGATCTACCCGGCATGGATAATCATTAACGCCGTCTGCAATGACCAGGGGGAAACTACTGGCTACGTAGCACTCTTCAGCGACATCACCGAGCGCAAGCGGCAAGAGGATCAGATCTGGCGGCAGGCCAACTTCGATGCCCTAACCGGACTACCTAACCGCACCCTCTTCATGGATCGCTTATCCCAGGCAATTCATTCAGCCCATCGTGAGGGCTGGTCCGTGGCGCTGATGTTCATCGATCTGGATCACTTCAAATGGATAAACGACAGCCTAGGCCATGAGGCGGGCGATCAGTTGTTACAAGAGGTGGCACAGAGGCTAAGAGCCTGCGCACGAGAATCAGACACTGTTGCTCGCCTGGGCGGAGATGAGTTCACCATCATCCTTCCTGACATTGATGGTTTAAGCGGCGGAGAGCAGGTGGCAAAAAAGGTTCTGGAAAGTCTGGCCCAACCTCTAACCTTGGCGGGACGGGAAGAGGCCCTCACCTCCGGCAGCATCGGCATCGCCTTTTATCCCGACGATACCAGCAATGCAGATACCCTTCTGAAGTATGCTGATATGGCAATGTACCAAGCCAAAGAGAACGGCCGTAACGCCTTTGCCTTCTTTACTAAAGAGATGAACAGGGAGGCAAATCAACGCAGAAACCTGGAACTGGAGCTACAGCATGCACTGGAGGGAGGCGAGTTACTGCTCCATTATCAACCGATCATCTCGCTTGAATCCGGACAGCTCGCCAGTGCCGAAGCCTTGCTACGCTGGGCGAGTCCAGAGCATGGCACGCTGTTGCCGGGTGAGTTCATCCCTCTGGCAGAAGAGACCGGCTTGATCCTACCGCTGGGTGAGTGGGTACTGCACACCGCCGTGGAACAGGCCAGCACATGGCATCGACGTGGACTGGTCGTGCCCGGAATATCGGTCAATCTCTCTTTCCAGCAGTGCAGGGATCCGAACTTTGAGCGGAAGCTGAGGCAAGTACTGGTAGAGGCCGGCTTGCCGACAAGTGTATTACGGTTGGGACTGGAGATTACCGAAGAGCTGTTGCAGGAGGAAGGGAGTAAACATGGCAAGATGTTTCAGCGTATCAACGAAATGGATGTTTACCTTTCGATCGATCACTTCGGAACCGGCAGCTCATCCCTGATCCAGCTCAAACAATTTCCAGTAGAGACCATAAAAATTGATCGCGCATTGGTACAAGATGTAATCAATGAGTCGAAAGTCACAGATCTTGTCAAATCCATCATTGCACTGGCACATACCCTTGGCATGAAGGTTGTTGCCGAAGGCATTGAAACCGCTGAACAATCCAAATTTCTTACCCAGGCCGGATGTGATTTTGGTCATGGGTATTTTTTCTCTAAACCCATTTCAGCTCAAGCATTTGAGATGTATCTACAGAGTAGATCCTAACCCGCAAGTTTTCATTATTTCGACACCTATACTGTTCAGAGCTTTTTGAAAAATACCTTGGCATTGCGCCGATAGTTGTAAAGTTGGCGTTTTTTCATCGGTAGCTTTTGCAGCGGCAGCGCTTTAAAACCACGCTCCAGAAACCAGTGCGTTGCCTGGGTCGTCAGTACAAACAACCCCTTGATTTTCAGTGCACGCGCCCTGCTCTCCATGTGCTGCAACAGGGCTTCACCACGCTTGTTGTTTTGATAATCAGGGTGCACTGCCAGGCAGGCCAACTCAGCCAGAGACTCTTTCTCATAGAGATAGAGTGCCGTGCAGGCGATGACCATGCCATCTCGCTCCACAACCGTAAACCGGTCAATCTCAGTCTCCAGCAGATCCCTCGAACGACGCACCAACTTGCCCTCCTCTTCCAGCGGCGCCAACAGTTCCAGAATACCCCCAACATCATCGATACGGGCAGTGCGCACATCTTCATAGGGTTCAGCCGTAATCAAGGTACCAGCACCATCACGGGTAAAGAGTTCCCGCAGCAGAACACCATCCAACTCTCGACCCAGCAGATGGATGCGCTTCACCCCCCGGCGGCATGCATTGATGGCCGCACGCAGATGCTGAACAATATCCTCTGGAAGATTTTTCCGGCGAGCCAGCATCACTTCAGCCTCACGCGCAATAATATGGGTAACCAGCCGGTTTCGGCTATCAACCAACCCCTTGCCCTCCACCAGAGTAATCAGCTTATCGGCGCCCAACGCAGCAGCAGTGGCAGCCCCAAGATCTGCTGCACAGAGGTTGAATACCTCACCTGTAGGGGAGTACCCAAGCGGCGGAATCAACGCAATGGACTGCGTCTTCAGCTGCTGGCGAATGGCATCGGTGTCAATACGGCGCACCTCGCCGGTATGGCAGTAGTCCACACCATCCCTAACCCCCAGGGGACGGGCCGTCACAAAATTACCCGAAGCAACCCTGATGCAGACCCCGGCCATCGGGGAGTTTGCCAATCCCATCGACAGCAGCGCCTCAATCTCAACCCGCACCATTCCGGCAGCCTCTTTAACACAGGCCAGTGCCGCATCATCAGTCACACGCAGACCATTGATATATTGCATCCGGGCATTTTGTGCATTCAGGCGCTGTTCAATCTGAGGCCGCGCCCCATGCACCAAAACCAGGTTGATCCCCAAGCCATGCAGCAGGGCGATATCATGGATCAGGTTGGAAAAAGAGTCATCCGCAACCGCTTCTCCACCAAAGACGATAACAAAAGTGCGTCCTCGGTGAGCATGAATGTAGGGTGACGAACTGCGAAACCAATCAACAAACATATCGGGTTTTGATTTTTTTATCGGCACGATCTCTCTCTTTCCAAATTAATAACAGAATCTGCGCACCAGCGACCGTATCAATTCAATGGCAGGTTTTATATGACTCACTTCCAGATACTCATCCGGCTGGTGAGCCTGTCTGATGTCGCCTGGCCCCATAATTATAGTTTCCATTCCCAATTCAGTCAGATAGGGACCTTCTGTACCAAAAGCGACCGCCTCTGCATCAAAGCCTGTCAGCTCTTGCGCATATTTGACTATCGCTGAATCCGCAGCTGTTTCCATCGCCGGAGTGCCATGAAACAGCGGCTTCACTGCAAGCTGCAACCCACTGCCCTGAAGTGCAACAGCCAGGCGCTTTTTCAATACACTGCGCATATCATCAAGCGTCATCCCAGGCAGAGGGCGCATATCAATATGCAGCTCACAGAATGCACAGATACGGTTGGGGTTATCTCCACCCTGAATGTGACCTAGATTAATAGTAGGTGTCTCAACCTTAAACATGGGGTTACGATGATTACACGCCAGCTCTTTTCGCCAAGCCATGAGTTCACCCATCACCGTGTACATGCCATCCAATGCACTCACACCATTTGCAGGATCACTGGAGTGCCCAGACCGCCCCGTCAACTGTATTGCCTCCATTGCAATACCCTTGTGCATACGAATAGGCCTTAGCCCCGTTGGCTCACCAATCACAGCATAGCGACCCAAGCGCTGCTGCCTTGTCACCAGGGCTTGAGCACCGCTCATGGAACTCTCTTCATCGGCTGTGGCAATGATGGTCAAAGGCTGTTTCAGCCTATCCAGCGGCATCTCTCTTATCGCCTCGATCACCAGCGCAAAAAAAGATTTCATATCCGCTGTGCCCAGGCCATAGAGACGACTGTTCTCTTCGGTCAGAACAAAAGGGTCACGACTCCAACGCCCATCATCATAGGGAACCGTATCGCTGTGACCAGAGAGCACCAAACCCTCATCGCCCGAACCCATCCTGGCAATCAGATTGGCCTTGCCAGGACGCCCAGGCACAGGAAGCACATCCACATCCAAGCCAAGGCCTTCCAGCCACTGAGCCAATAGATTAATAATGGTGCTGTTTTCATGATCCAAACGCGGATTGACACTGCTGATCGACGGCGTTGCAATCAGCTGTTGCAGCATGGACATAAGATTTGGCGGATTCATACTATGCATTATCTTTGAAACCCCACATTACGCAAAGCTTATTGTCGGCAGATTCAGGCAATAACCCTATAATTACTACCACCATTTAGATGACATCCTGAACTATGAAGACCACATACAGCCGCATCACACCTTACCAAACCAAAGATGGTTCACTCATCCGGGAACTACTACACCCTGCACACCATAACATTAAAAATCAAAGCCTTGCGGAAGCCATTGTGCCTGCAGAGAGCTGCACGCATCTGCACAAACACCATCAATCAGAAGAGATTTACCATATAACCTCTGGAGAGGGATGGATGTATCTTGGAGATGACGAGTTTTCGATTCAGGCAGGTGACAGCATCTGCATCCCACCTCAAACACCTCACAAAATAAGAAACAGCAAAAAATCACCTCTGGTCATACTTTGCTGCTGCGCCCCACCCTACTCACATGCAGATACCGAAATACTTGACTAAGCATCATATTGCCCACCCCGGATAAATCACTCATATTTTCAAACAATATGCCGATAATAAGTAGGCTAACCATGCAAGGCATTAGTCGTATATGGAAATACCAACACACTATCTTATCTTTGCCGCTGAAGTGTTTTTCACAACGCTTGGGCTGCTTATTGCCCTGATATATCTCTATATAAAATCAGATAGAGAGTGGCAACTTCATCTGCACGCCCTACAGGATGCGCTGCTCAATTTCAGAAAAAAATATCTGGAAGAGAAAGAGCGGGCTGATCTCATAAGAGAACTGCTGTACGACAAAAACCATGCTTTAGAAAAAGCAGCAGAGATTGAGAAAGGGTATTTGGCAGAGATAGCCAGACTCAAAGAAGAGATTAAAAAACTGCACCAATCTGAAAAACTGCGCAGCGAAATAGCCAATCAGCTCATAACAAGCAAAACACAAATTGAACGGTTAACCACAGAGCTTGAAAAACATCAAAAATCTTCCGATGAATTAAAGGAGACCATCAACGCCCTGGAGCATGAAATTGACACCCTTAATAATCCGCCACAACCTACAGCAACCCCTGCAACAACAGAATCTCACGAACAACGCCACGATCTACAGACAAATGGCACAATGGAATTTGAACGACTCAAGGCAAGGGCCGATAAACAACAAGAGACCATTCGTGAGCTGGAGCAGGAACTCATGCGGGTGGGTTACAAAAAGCCATTAGAACAGACCGCAAACAGCAAAACAGGAGAGAAATCCAATGGCCAGGATTTAGCACAAATGCTTAATGAGTCAGAGACCTGCGTACAGCTGCTGGAAAGTGAACTGGCTACATTGCAGGACAAAATAAACACCCTCGAAGAACAGGCCAAAACCCATCAGGCAGACCCACAAAACAGCAGCGAAATTCAGCGATTGGAGCAGATGCTTAAAGAGTCAGAAACATGCAATACACTACTTGAAACCGAGCTGAATTCACTCATGAAAAAGGTGCGGTTACTGGAAGAGAAAGAGACACCACCCAAAGAGCCTGCTTTCAACTATGACATATAGCTGTATCATCGCACCCGGCCTGATCAGCACTTAATAGTGCTATGATTACTATATCGCTATCTATTAACTTTATAGGACAGGCAAGCCAAAAATCCATGCAACCTGAGTTCGCAACACCACCCCTTCAGCAACAAATCTCTATTGGCAGTGATCTTAAAAAGATTATTAGCGACGCCGACTTTCATGAAGGTGTTGCATGGCATAGTCGCCATTTTCAGGCCGGTGAAAATATCCTGAAAGAGGGCACAGAGGGGCGCTCACTCTTTCTGATCGAGTCAGGCCATGCCAGGGTTATGGTGACGCTTAAGATTGAACGCCGGGTCAAACCCGGTATTTGCGACCTGCACACCGGCGATCTTTTTGGTGAGCTCAATCTCTTTGAACAGAATCCCCGGAGTGCTTCGGTCACTGCCGTGTCAGATGTTCAGCTGCTGGAGATTGACGGTGAACAGCTCAGCCGCTACCTCAACCAGCACCCTGAGGTCGGCTACCCTATCTTAAAAAACCTATTCCAGTTGATGGTAAGCCGCCTCAACAAAGCCAACAGGCGCATTGAATATCTACTGGGGTGGGGGTTAAAGGCTCACGACATCAAATAGCCCCCGATCCTGCGAGTACCCTTTAGACAGAAGCCTCAACCTCCACAGCATCCACTTTCTGAAAGCCCCGTGGCAGCTTATTTCCCCGTCTGCCCCGTTCTCCCTGATATTGATCCAGATCACCTCTTTTAAGGGTGATATAACGCTTGCCCGAATAGGCGATCAATCGCCCTCCTTCTGGAACACTGGCAACCGCCACAACAAACTCTTCACGAGTCACCACGCGCTTGGGTGGAATAGCAATGATCTTATTGCCTTTACCACGCGCCAGTGCAGGCAGCTCTGAAACAGGAAAGACCAGCATGCGCCCCTCATTTGTGATGGCAACCAGACGGTCTGTTGCCGGATCAGTAACGGGCACAGGATGCATGACACAGGCACCTTGCGGTAACGTGAGCAACGCTTTACCCGCCCTGTTTTTGGTCATCAACTCCTTGAGTTGTACCCGAAAGCCATAACCAGCATCCGAGACCATCAGATACCACTGATTTGGATCACCACCCAGGGTGGCTGCAAAGGTGGCGCCTGATGGCGGATTAAACCGGCCTGTCAGGGGCTCACCCTGCCCACGCGCCGAAGGCAGTGTATGCGCCAGCAGCGCATAACAGCGTCCCGAAGAGTCAAGAAAGATCACCTGTTGATTGCTGCGCAGCCGGGCTGAATCCAGATACTTGTCGCCCGATTTGTAATTCAATGAAGCCGCATCAATCTCATGGCCCTTGGCCACTCGCGCCCACCCCTTCTCCGAGAGCACCACGGTCACTGGCTCACTGGGGGTCAGATCCGTCTCTTGTAGAGCCTCTGCTGCACTACGCGCAACAATCGGCGAGCGACGCTCATCGCCATACGCCTCGGCATCAGCCTGCAGCTCTTTTCGAATCAAGGTCTTAAGCCGCTGTTTTGAGCCCAGGATCTTCTCCAGCTTATCGCGCTCTATGGCCAGCTCCTCCTGCTCCTCCCGGATCTTCATCTCTTCCAGGCGCGCCAGTTGGCGTAACTTGGTGTCCAGCACGTAGTTGACCTGGGGTTCAGTGAGGTTGAAGCGTGCCATCAAAACAGGTTTGGGTTCATCCTCGCTGCGAATGATACGGATCACCTCATCCAGATTGAGAAACGCAATCAGCAGGCCATCCAACAGGTGTAGCCGCTCCAGCACCCTGTCCAGACGATATTGCAGGCGTCGGCGTACGGTTTCCGTGCGGAACACCAGCCATTCACTGAGCATCTCCCGCAGGTTTTTGACCGCAGGCCGCCCATCCAGGCCAATCACATTCATGTTGACCCGATAGGTGCGCTCCAGATCCGTCGAGGCAAACAGATGGGACATCAGCCGTTCCACATCAACCCGGTTGGAGCGCGGCACAATCACCAGACGGGTGGGGTTCTCATGATCGGATTCATCCCGCAGATCTTCCACCAGTGGCAGTTTTTTGGACTGCATTTGCGCTGCAATCTGCTCCAACACACGCGCCCCGGAGACTTGATGCGGCAGGGCATAGACCACAATCTCACCCCGCTCCCACTCATAACGGGCACGCATGCGCACGCTGCCATTGCCCGTCTGGTACATCTTCAGCAGATCGGCCTTGGGCGTGATAATCTCTGCCTGTGTAGGATAATCCGGCCCCGGTATGTGCTCACACAGCTCTTCCAGTGTGGATTTCGGATTCTCCAGCAGGCGGATGCAGGCACTGGTCACCTCACGCAGATTATGCGGTGGGACATCGGTTGCCATCCCCACGGCAATGCCTGTGGTGCCATTTAGCAGCAGATTGGGCAGGCGTGCCGGCAGGGTTCGCGGCTCTTTCAGGGTGCCATCAAAATTAGGAGACCAATCAACCGTGCCCTGCCCCAGTTCGGATAACAGTACCTGGGCATACGGGGTCAGCTTCGCCTCGGTGTAACGCATGGCAGCAAAGGATTTGGGGTCATCCTGCGCACCCCAGTTGCCCTGACCGTCCACCAGCGGATAGCGGTAGGAGAAGCTCTGCGCCATCAGCACCATCGCCTCATAGCAGGCGGTGTCACCGTGCGGATGAAACTTGCCCAGCACATCACCCACCGTACGGGCAGACTTCTTATATTTGGCCGTTGCCGACAGCCCCAGCTCAGACATGGCGTAGAGGATGCGCCGTTGCACCGGCTTCAACCCATCACCAATGTGAGGTAAGGCGCGGTCAAGAATCACATACATGGAGTAATTCAGGTAGGCCTGCTCGGTAAAACGGCTCAAGGGCTGCTGTTCAATACCCTCTGCATTCAGTTCAATCTGCTCTGTCATCTAGATTTCAAACCCACGCATTCAATTCTGTTTATTACCCGCCGCATCGCGCTACACCTCTGCCAGGTCGCCCTTCTCTTGCAGCCACTGCTTGCGATCTCCCGCCCGCTTCTTGGCCAGCAGCATATCCATCATGCTGTTACTGTCATCGCCTGGCTCAATAACCAACTGCACCAGTCGCCGGGTATCCGGGTGGATGGTGGTTTCACGCAGCTGCAGTGGGTTCATCTCACCCAGCCCCTTGAAGCGCTGCTCACTCACCTTGCCTCTAATCTTCTCAGCCTTGATGCGATCCAAAATACCCTTCTTCTCTCGGTCATCCAGGGCATAAAAGACCTGCTTGCCCACGTCGATACGGTAGAGCGGCGGCATCGCCACATAGACATGCCCCTCCTGCACCAATTTACGAAAGTGGCGCAGAAACAGCGCACACAGCAGGGTGGCGATGTGCAGGCCATCGGAGTCAGCATCGGCCAGGATGCAGACTTTACCAAAGCGGAGCTTCGACAGGTCATCAGAACCCGGCTCCACCCCAATGGCCACAGAGACGTCATGCACCTCTTGCGAGGCCAACACCTCCGCTGAATCCACCTCCCAGGTGTTGAGAATCTTGCCCCGCAGCGGCATAACAGCCTGAAACTCCTTATCCCGCGCCTGTTTGGCTGAACCGCCAGCCGAGTCACCCTCCACCAGAAACAGCTCGCTACGGCGCGGATCAACCGAGCTACAGTCTGCCAGTTTACCCGGCAGTGCCGGCCCTTGAGTGACCTTCTTGCGCGCCACTTTACGCCCCACCCGCATACGTGCCTGAGCCGCATTGATCGCCAGATCGGCAATCCGCTCACCCGCCTCCGTGTGCTGATTCAGCCACAGGCTAAAGGCATCCTTCGCCACACCAGAGACAAAAGCGGCACACTCACGCGACGAGAGGCGCTCTTTGGTCTGCCCGGAAAACTGCGGATCAAGCAGCTTGACCGACAACACATAGCTGCAGCGGCTCCAGACATCCTCCGGCGTCAGTTTGACACCGCGTGGCAGCAGACTGCGAAACTCACAGAACTCCCGCACCGCTTCGGTCAGGCCGGTGCGCAGGCCATTGACATGGGTTCCGCCCTGTGCGGTCGGGATCAGATTGACATAGCTCTCCGTGACCGCCTCGCCCCC
This sequence comes from Gammaproteobacteria bacterium, assembly GCA_024275295.1. Taxonomy (GTDB): domain Bacteria; phylum Pseudomonadota; class Gammaproteobacteria; order Chromatiales; family Chromatiaceae; genus WFXD01. Next base: position 31,896 of record JAJRZI010000093.1, read on the forward strand.
TTCAGGCAACCAGACAACCGCCCAGTCCGCCGCCTCATCATTGCCTTGCAAGCTGCCAATGAAAGGGTTTTCAGGTATCAGGGGGATACCCTGCAACGCATCCAGCAGATAATCTTTCAGACCATCCTCATAGCACCACTCATGCTGGTCACCGCTGTTCTCATCCAAAAACCGAACCAGCAGGCCGGGACAAAGCACCGCCTTGGCACGCAGTATGTGCAGCAGTTGGCGAACCGAAAACTTAGCTGAGTCAAAATACTTAGGATCAGGCCAGAAGCGCAGGGTTGTACCTGTATTATTGCGACCCACCTTGCCCACCTGCTCCAGGTCACTGGACTTATTGCCACCCGCAAAGGCCATGTTGGACTCAATGCCATCACGCTTAACCCACACCTCCAGATGTTTGGACAAGGCATTCACCACCGACACACCCACGCCATGCAGGCCACCGGAGAACTTATAGTTTTTATTAGAGAATTTACCGCCTGCATGCAGCTTGGTCAGGATCACCTCAACCCCCGGTATGCCCTGCTTGGGATGGATATCCACCGGCATACCACGGCCATCATCCTTGACCTGCAGCGAACTATCCTTAAAAAGCACCACCTCAATCCTGGAGGCATGGCCCGCAATGGCCTCATCCACACTATTATCAATAACCTCCTGCGCCAGATGGTTAGGCCGGGTGGTGTCAGTGTACATGCCAGGGCGCTTGCGCACCGGATCGAGACCGCTCAGAACCTCAATATCGGATGACTGATAAGAACTGCTACTCATAGATGGGCATTCAAACCTGTAAAAAAATAAATCCCGCGGATTGTGTACGAAGTAAACCTACACTGCAAATTGATCCATTCGTAACTGGCAGCAAGGCCAATGATATTTCAATCCACGCGCCCGTGAAGGGCGCGACTTCTGGTTTCTGCCCCACTCCATCTCCATGCAGCTGTTTCAATCCACGCGCCCGTGAAGGGCGCGACATGGTACTGAGCCTGATGGCAATGTTGCTACTGAAGTTTCAATCCACGCGCCCGTGAAGGGCGCGACGGGGCAAGCGAATGAGAGCCGTTCTAAGCCACTTGTTTCAATCCACGCGCCCGTGAAGGGCGCGACGTTGCCGTACTATGACGATTATCGAAAATACCCAGTTTCAATCCACGCGCCCGTGAAGGGCGCGACAGCATACCATTGGTTGCCATCTTCACTAATTGAAGTTTCAATCCACGCGCCCGTGAAGGGCGCGACGTAGATCTAAAAATGGCAGCCCCTTAAGGAATCCCGTTTCAATCCACGCGCCCGTGAAGGGCGCGACATGAAGTAGCCATGAGAGTTGCCGACCTACTTGGTTTCAATCCACGCGCCCGTGAAGGGCGCGACCCCAGGGATTTGCCATTCATCCCCGTTTTGAGGTGTTTCAATCCACGCGCCCGTGAAGGGCGCGACGTGGTGGACCGATAACCCGCAGCGCGGATTAGCGTTTCAATCCACGCGCCCGTGAAGGGCGCGACAACTCAATCGCCTGTATCATTTTGCGAAACGTGCGTTTCAATCCACGCGCCCGTGAAGGGCGCGACTTGATACGTCTAATGTGATTAGTCTGGATCAGTTTGTTTCAATCCACGCGCCCGTGAAGGGCGCGACGTGTCTTTTTTAGAGCCTAGCAGCCCACTGATCTGTTTCAATCCACGCGCCCGTGAAGGGCGCGACCAATATCTCTCGTCATTCACCTGTGTTTATTCGTGTTTCAATCCACGCGCCCGTGAAGGGCGCGACACGCCAAACACCGCCCCATTACCATCCGTGACGGCGTTTCAATCCACGCGCCCGTGAAGGGCGCGACTATTCAAGTCTAACCGACTGAAATTAAAAATCAAAAAAGTAATATTCCGCTAATCTGGCTTATTACCTTTTGAAAATAGAAGCTGTAAAAAAGATAAATTATTATGGCTTGGCAAAACAGTGACTTAGCTATCCGCTAACCTTTCAGTAAATCAATGAGAACGAGCAGTTAGCGATTAAAGAATCAGTGCATCATTAACAGGATCTGCAACAGGCTTGGCGCCAATATGTTCTACCTTTTCTCGCCCTTTTTTACCCAGCATGTAAAATCTCAGGCTGTCATTTTCAGGGTCAAATATATCCATTAATTCACTTTTCAGTACCACAAATTGTGCCGGGGTAACTTCACATTCAAACACTGAGTTTTGCACGCGCATGCCATAATCCAGACAGGTTTTAGCAATTCTACGCAGTCGCCTTTGCCCCCCTTCAGCTACAACACTGACATCATAGGTTATCAGCACTAACATGGCTATTTCACCAAATAGGGTGGGTAATATTCTGTATCCCCCCGTATATGCCGGGCTAATAACATCACCTGGCAGTGGGGCAACAGACCAATGGGGACTTTTTCTTCAAGATAAGGATGCATAACCTCTGTCTGTTTGCGCTCCTGCCAGGCGGTTAATAATATTTTTCTGGCATCATCGGTTAGCCGCACTGCACCGCTGGCCTCTGTTATAAAATCATTGGACTGGAGTTGTTTACGATTGATTAATGTGAGTACAAAACGGTCTGCCCAGGGCGCACGAAACTCTTCCAGCAGATCCAGTGCAAGACTCACCCGCCCAGGGCGATCCTGATGCAGATAACCCACATAGGGATCAAGGCCGACACCCTGCAATGCATAGGAGCATTCATGTGTGATGAGTGTATAGATGTATGACAACAGCGCATTGACCGGGTCGGTCGGTGGCCGTCTGACCCGACCACCAAAGACAAAACCACTGCCACGTAACAGTTCATTAAATATTCCAAAGTAGGTGCTGGCGGCATCGCCTTCTATGCCCATTGCTTCGCTGACAGATTGTGCATGTTGTGCTCGTCGCAGACTTACTGCCAACTTGGAGACCGCTTCACTCAACAGTGCATTTTCTCCGTGATTGCGGATCTCCCGCATAAGCACTGATCGACCATTGGCAATCTTTGCAGCCACCATTAAACGTGCGATTGAGACGGATTTTTCTTCATCATCCGCCCAGCGATACTGGGCGCGGCGCAACAGCACATTGCCAGCCTGTCTGCCTTGCACACGGGCGAGAAATTTTCCGTATGCTGTATAAAAGGCCAGCCCGATGCCCTGCTCACCACAATACCCCATCAGAAAAGGCGAGACAGAGACCTGGCCAAAACAGAGAATATTACCAATGCTGATTGCCGGAAACTGACCCAGCTTATCATCCCCCTGTTTGATGACGATGGTCTCCCGCTCTTTGTGCAGATAGCTTTTCTGGCGAGTAATGTAGAGGGTGTTGAGCAGTTTTTTCATGGTTTTTCGTCAATGGCTTTAAACAATGCCACATGCATTTTTTAAGCATTTATCCCTATTGACTGAAATCTGTAAAAAGCGCAGTAATGTAGGCACTTGAATGATCTCGTCGAAATGTATCTGGCTCGCACAGATCCATCAATGAACAGGCTCGGCAACGTCTCTTTTCATCAGTTGGCATAGGTGTTTTACCCGATGCCAGCAACCTGTGCGCCCCATCAATAGCGGCAAATGTCGCATCCCGCAACGGCTCATCAAACAATACCGGCTCCCGTTTTCTTGTCTGCCAATACCACAAAGCACCTTCATCAATGGTGATTTCACGCATCTCTTCCAGACACAAGGCCTGCGCGCAGAGCTGTATTTTATCCCAGTCATCACGCTTTGGTTTGCCACGTTTGTATTCCACGGGAAAATATCTGGTTGGCCTGCCCACTATCTCCAGCAGATCCAGTTTTCCTGTAAGCTGCAACTGATGGGAGATGACTGCAACACTTCGCTCATAGCGCACACTGCCCCGCTGCTCTGATTCATAACTGTCGACACGCTCATGCAACAGATTGCCATGTGCGGTAAAAAAGTTTTCCGCCCACACCTGTTCGATATGAATCAGCGCAAACTGGCGTGGACAGTAGGCGTAGTGCTGCAACGCAGAGATCATGACAACGGGAGAGTCATTACTCATTTATCACCATATACATTCCCACGCAGAGCATGGGAACGAGGCAGATACAAGGAGACAGACAACATTGCAGGATTCCACTGGCTCGCACACCTCGTTCCCATGCTCCTGCGTGGGAATGCATACCCGTCTTACCAACACCTGTTCACCTCCAGCAACCCCTCTTTTCCAGCATAATTTCTGGCACTGGAATAACGCCAGTGCTCTGCAACATCAACATAACCACGCTTGACCGGATTTTGATGTATATATTCCACTTTTTGCCGCATCATTGCCTCATTTTGTATCCACTCAGGATGAAGCCCTTCCTGCCAAAACTGATAGGCACGATCCCCTTTATGTGCTTTTTTATAAAAGGCCAACTGCTCCAGAATACGCGAAATATTGTTTTCATCCAGATAAGTGATTAAACGTCTTGCCGTAAAGGATTTGAGGCGTGCAATATCACGATCCAGGGCGCTGCTTTGCACCACTAAGTGCAAGTGATTTTCCAAAATAACATAGGCAAAAACCTGCATGCCCTCTCTCATTAAAAAGTGCAAAGAATCGAAGATAATTTCGACCGTCTCCTGACGTGTAAAAACGGGTATCCAATGCAGCACCGTGAGGGTGATAAAATACGGTGCTTCCGGATTAGTGATTTTGTATCGACTTCTGCCCATGGGTTAGATCCGTATGCATTCCCACGCAGAGCGTGGGAACGAGATAGATGCAAGGAAACCGGCAGCATTTGTGGAGCTTACCCCACCGCTCATACAGCTCGTTCCCACGCTCCGCGTGGGAATGCATACCTGACTCAGAAACACCGATTCATTTCCAGCAAACCTTGAGACGTTACTGGTCATCTTTGGTTTGATGGAGGATGAGTTGGGAAGTGTGCTGATTGGATATTGACACAATCTCCATAAGTCTCTTCTGACTATCTATTCCAAAACTTCCTCGACTACTACACCTCTCTCTTCAAGCCCTTAACTGTTTATCTTGATCTCATAATCATCAAAGCCACTGGCTGGTGTGCCATCCTCACCCTTAACACGATCTACAACCACTCGTTCAAACAGTTTATGTGATGGCATATTCCCCAGGGCATCTTTGTGTTTGAAAACAATTAGCTTGCGTGCAACCATTTCGCCCCGTGCAGCTGAATGATCATGTTCAAACATCATCTGTAAGGATTGCCAAAGTTTCCCAAGATCACCCTCAGAAAAGCCCGTCTTTTCAGCCAGCTTTGCTGAAATAAAGCCATGCACACGGTAGAGGCCATAAGGGACGATATATTTGCGACCCATAGTGCGCTCTTTTTCCAAATCCTTTTCATTGGTAACCGCCATCCGGGTGATTGATATCTCCAATGGAATAATTGGATCAATGGACTTGGCAAATGCCAATTGGACAGGGCCACGTACCTGGCCACTGTTGACCTCTGTTGTCATTACGGCACCAAAGGCACGAACATCAAAGAAGTTAGCGCACATCCAGGCTGTAATCTCTTTGGCTTTTTGCACATCTTTTGGGAGTTTTTTTGAAACAGGTTTTATATCAAGCGCTTCATAGGCCTTCTTATTTTGCATGTTTAATACCGATTTTTCCTTTACATAAATCTCATAGCCCTGGGTAGTTTCCTCTGTCAGCTCAATAAAGTTGCGAATCTTGCGTTTCAGGCAGACATCGGTCACCAGTCCCTTGCTGGATTCCGGGTCAAGGCGTGGCATATTACCGGCATCAGGATCACCATTTGGATTTCCATTGGTGACATCGAACAGGTAGACAAACTCATAGCGGTTTTGAATGATCATTATTGATTCTCCTTGATGTTATTCAGTGTCATCACTGGCTTGTTGCGACTCTTTACCTGCTGAGAAATATTTCTCACGTTGCTGGTAGTAGCCAATCGTAAAGCGCCCTTGATGCTCAATAGAGAGGTGCTTAGGAAAGCAAGTCGGAAGTTTTGTGATAATGCCTGCCAAATCTTTATCCAGATTTACCGCATATCCTGGCATTGATTTGCGTATTTTTGATAGATGGTTTCTTGCGCCGCTCAGTAAGCGGGGAAAAACAGAATAGGGTACGGTTGAGGCTGAAGCAAAATAACGATCTGTAATGGTGGCGTTGGCATCCTTAATTGCACTCGATTGAATCCGTTCCAGCACCGCAAACAACCTACCGAGCTGATAGGCATCACTCTCATTGTTTTCATCCAAACTCATGGGGATCTCCTCCTTAATCAATTGTTTTCTGTAATCTCTGTGCAGTACAGCCTTGATCATCGCAACACGCAATGGGCTGATATGCCCATCGGATCGAATGCGAAGAACAAGCTGTGCCAGTAGTGAATGCGGGTAGCGTTCTCCGGTAAGAACTGCACGCATAAATTCACCGGAAAGATGGGTGGGTATATCTTCTGACTTTGTTTTTTGTTCGGGGCGATATGGTGCTAATTGTCTCAGCAACTGCCATATTGAAGGGGGTTGTTGCCAAGGCAAGGGATCAAGTGCCAAGTCAGTAAAGTGCTTTGATACCCTCTCTGCCAGCTCTCCAAAACTACTGTCAAGCCAGAAGCGAATTGAGATTCTGGATGCATTGGGGGCAAGACCCAGCAGATAAAAACGGGTGTTGGGGTCAATATTAGGGGCAATCTCTGACAATGGCTGTCCTTGTGAGATTCTCTCCACCAGAGGTCTGAGTTGTGCCGCCTCAGCATCATCCGTTGGGATTGGATTCACAATCTGAGCAAAGAGGCTTTCTGCCTGCTGTGCCTGGTTATGGTCTTCAGTCACAGCCCAAAATACGGTACTTGCATCACCAACTGAGAAGCAGTGCCGGTTATCTCGCTTGAGCAGGTAATTGAGTGCAGTTGTGTACTTGAAGGCAGCTAGCTCTGAAACGGGAGCGTTTTCACCTTGTTTTTTTCCATATGATTGAAAAGACAGCTTATCAAAAGAAACGATAGAGCCACCAGAACTTTGCCCACGATATATGTCTTTAATTGGGGGGTGCAGTCTTGCAATTTTTTCTCGCTTTCCGCTCACTAAACAATTGATTTCAGTTGTACTGGCAGCATCCTTAAGTAGTTGCAACCAAATTTCTTTTGCTGCTTCTCTTTCATGCAAATAGCAGCATTGGTCACCTTCAAATTGAAATACTATGTTTGTTCCTAATATCTCATCATTATTAATAACGCTTTCAAAAAGTGACGGATGCCATTTCTCTAAAAACTGACAAAATGCCAGCAACCCCTCATCTTTAGTATCTGATAGTGCATTTAAATGGAAGCGTTTAAATGACTTATATGTCGTTGGCAAATCCATAGCAGTATTATTTGGATGATTTCCATCATCAATATTAACTCCAAGAGAATATGCCGTTTTATCCCAGAGAAAAAAGGCATTATCTTTGCCGCCAGAAAAGGCTTTTTCTGTGTACTGCCCCGTACGTTTAAAAGTGGCAGGAACAAACATGGTTTTTGGTCGCTGCTTTTTGCCAATCGTTTCAATATTCGGGATTACATTAACGATATCACCAGTTTTTGATATCACTAGGATATAACTGATTTTCTCTTCGGTGAAACCAAAGGCAGGCACTCTTGGTTTACCCGTATCTGAATCAGACTCTTCTGCCAGACGGTCATAGCAGTGATTGAGTGCAGAAAACATCATGCGCTGGTCTCCTCTGAATTGAATGGAGGTATTTTGACCACCCCATCCTCCATAACAGCCCTGAAGAAATACGGGGTATTGTTGTTGGCAAAGTCAATATCGTGCAGCATCCAGCCAAAATCTCTATTTCTGGCATTTTTCGGTAAATTGGATGTTGGCCATGCCCCCTTTTCAAGCAGGGTAAATTGGGCAGGGAACTCTCGTGTACCCATGTAGGGGTGGTGAAAGCACTGCCCTTTTCTGGCGCGCCGATTGAAGATATCGAGGTGTTTGCCCTCATTATCATCGACTGTTGCTTGATCGGTTAGGACAAAATGCGCCTCAATCACATAACCCACTTTGCGCAGGATGGTGGCTGCACGCTGCTGTCGCTCTTTGCCATCATCCGCCAACATGTAGAGATTTGCGGTTGAGCCACTGTTCATGGCGCTAATGACCTTACGTGCAGAGATCTTGCTCGCCACCTCATTGCGCCGAATGGACTCAAAACAGATCGGTTCCAGCAAGTGTATCGTGTCTACTACCCAGTGAATGGCCGGTTTCCAATGGATTGCCTCCAAAATACCCCGTGCTGCTGATGGGGTGATCAGGTCGTAGGAGACCCGTTCCACCTTCATCTCTGGCCGGGTGAAACAAGCATTGTCTCCCCAAACATGAAGTTTAATTCCATAAGGCATAGTTGCCCCTCCCTAGTGGTTGCTTACCAATCAGTTGAATACTAACTTATCCGCCGCAATGTAATGTGGGTCTTCCCATTTTAACCCCGCTGCTTCATCATAAATTCCCTGGTTACTCAGCTTCCAGAATTGATCACCGAATCTCTCCGGCTGAATAGCTACAACAACCCCTGCGGTTTTTAATGCGACAAAGGCTTGCGGTGTTTGTCAACATAGTTGTCGCCTCGACCTACGCAGCCTGATTTAAATCAGGCTCATCTTTCTCCGGGTTCAACCAGACCTGGTCCGGCAGTTCCCAGTTCCTGATTTCACCGCTCCAGCGGTTGGGGTGACGTGC
>JAJRZI010000094.1 GCA_024275295.1 Gammaproteobacteria bacterium
GCAGGCTTCCCCTGTCTTGACCTCAAGGTTACCCTGACAGACGGCTCCTACCACGCTGTTGACTCCTCCGCAATTGCATTTGAGATCGCAGCCAAGGGCGCCTACCGTCAATCCATCCCAAAGGCCGGCCCCCAGCTGATCTAACCGATCATGAAGGTTGACGTATTCACACCGGAAGATCACGTCGGTGATGTGATTGGCGATCTCAATCGCCGTCGTGGCATGATCAGATCCCAAGAAGCTGGCGTGACCGCCGTTCGCATCAAGGCCGACGTTCCACTGAGTGAGATGTTTGGTTACATCGGTGACCTGCGCACCATGACCTCAGGTCGCGGCCAGTTCTCCATGGAGTTCTCACACTACCTGCCATGCCCGAAAAATGTGGCTGAAGAGGTAATCAAAGAGGTTCAGGAGCGTAACGCAAAGAAGTAAACAGCCATAAATAGCCGGACAGTGAGAGCTGTCCGGCTACCCCCTCCCATCCCCTCGCATTACCCCTTTTTTTCTTTGCCCAACCCAACTTAGATCTGCCTCCTCATCGCCGGATCTTGGGCTTAACTCCAATGTTGCATGCCATGAGAAACACTTACAGAAAGAGTGCCCTCCGTTGTTCTATCGGGTGCTGCAGAACCGTATTCATGATCGGCACCGTATTGCCATAGGTGGGTTAAATCATCCCTGATACACAACCCGGGATTCAGGAAAGCGGCAGGAAAAGGCGCTACCTTTGCCCTCCTGGCTGGTGATGTCCAACCTGCTGTTATGGTGCTGCAGGATATGCTTCACAATGGCCAGACCGAGTCCGGTTCCGCCGGAATCGCGTGATCGTGCAGCATCAACGCGATAAAAACGTTCGGTAAGCCTGGGAATATGTCGTGCCGGGATACCTTCCCCCGTATCAGTAACAGAAAATTGCGCCTCTTTGCCTTCAATAGCCCAGCTGATCTGGATATGCGCCTTGCCCGGAGTATGGCGTACCGCATTAAATATCAGATTGGAAAAGGCACTTTGCAGCTCTTTTTTATCTCCCCGGAGTAATAGAGCCGAATCAGCAGCAAGCATTATCTGGTGCTGCGCCTCTCCACTCAATGCCGCTGCTTCATCTGCAATATCAGCAAGCAGTGCCGCCACATCAACCAGCTCCTCCCCGGCTGGATCTTTATCATCCATCTCCAGACGAGAGAGCACCAATAGATCACTGATGGTGTCATCCATTCGTTTAGCCTGTTGTCGCATCAATGGTATAAACTCAGCTCCTTTTTCAGTAGGTGTCTCCTCCATGGTCTCAAGGAAACCTGAGATAACAGTCAATGGTGTGCGCAACTCATGTGACACATTGGCTATAAAGTCACGCCGGGCATCATCCAGATGATAGAGTCGGGTAATGTCCCGCACCACCATCAGTTGTTGACTCTGTTTTTTACCAAAAGGGGTGATTAACAGGCTTAATACTTTAGTTTTGTCCACATCTGAAGAGAACTCAAGTGGCTGGCTGTGATCACCATGGGACAAATAGTCTGTCAATACAGAGTGTTGCAATAGTTGTGCAATATTTTTCCCGGCAACTTCAGGCCAATCCAGCCCCAGCAGTGCACTGCTGGCAGCATTGCACCATATAATATCACCTTGCCGCCCAAGGATAATGGTGGCATCGGGCAGCGCCATTGCTGCTTCACGAAAACGGCTAAAATAACGGTTTAAACGCCGCTTACGTCTTTGGCTTTTTATTTGCAGCATCCTGATGTGCTCATAAATTTGAGCCCAAAGCGTATTAGAGGCGTTAGCTGGAATACCACGATTTTCTTTAAGCTGATAATAGAGCCTCAGTAGCTGAATAAAATGCCAGCAGAGAAAGCAAATAATTCCCAGCAATAACACCAAGATGATTTGGTGACTCAAGATGCCCACAGCCGTGGCAGCCAAAAGAATAACAGCTAGACGGGTTAGTTCAATTTGGATTGGATTAAACAAGCATGCGCTCTATAGTATGATAACTTTTTTGAATTATATCGGTTATAGGGTGATAGACAACCCAGGATGAGGGTCAGGGGTCTGGGAACCACAAAAAGCCTCACTGGTTACAGGGATTTTGCCAGTTTCTGCTCCAGGGACTGGACGTAGCGGTTGGCGAGTGGCGTATTGTATATCTAAAGCGGTTACACGCGCTGAAGGGCTAAAAACCTGAATTTTCACCCATTACAAGAGGTAATCAACCTTTCATCCGACTGCCACTTGACGGTTGAGATGGCATTCCCTATTCTGGCCTCAACGATTACAGGTTTCGGGAAGCCGGTCAAATACCGGCACTGCCCCCGCAACGGTAGACGAGTTAAGCGCTTGCATTTGCCACTGCACAATTCGTGTGGGAAGGCGCAAACGGGGAAGCCACCGGCTTCCGCTCGTGAGTCCGGAGACCGGCCTGTAAACTGAGGCTGCGGCCTAATTCCTAGTCATTGCGGAGGGCGATGAGAGGGTATGATCAAGCCGTTCCTGTGGTTCGCCTTCAGAGAACTGTTGCCTGCCCCCCCTAATCCTCCTGCGAAGCATGGTTGCGAGGATTAACCATCAACACCAAATACACTAAGAAAGGCATTGTGCTGGCTGGCGTACAGTCAGGCTGCGGCAAAACAACTGTGACCCTGGCGCTGATGCAGGCTTTGCGTGCCCAGGGAGTCTCCATCACGCCTTTCAAGGCTGGGCCTGATTTCCTCGACCCTATGTGGCATCAAGCGGTTAGCGGACAGACATCTTGCAACCTTGACACCCAGATGATGGGAGAGGAGCACTGTCGATATCAGCTGGACAGCTCTGGCCTGGCTATTGTCGAAGGGGTGATGGGGCTGTTTGACGGGCGCAGTGGGGTCGGTGGCAAAGGCTCCACCCTTGACCTGGCTCGATCAGTAGATTTGCCGGTCATCCTGATCATCAACGCCAAAGGAATGAGTGGCTCTATCGTACCACTGGTGGCAGGCTTTCAGCGCGAAGCAGCAAAGAGCAGTGTCATCATCAGTGGGATCATAGCCAACCAGGTGGGCAGCGAGCATCATGCCTATCTCCTCTCCGGCCTGCTGGAGGATCATGGTCTACCGCCACTGGTAGCCTGGATGACAAACAATGCCCCCACCCTGCCCGAGCGACATCTGGGTCTGAAGATGCCAGAGGAGACCGATCTCCCTGATTTCAGCAACTTCCTGCATCTAGCCCCAGAACGCTTCATAAGCGCCTGTGGTGAGCTGCACAGCGCCAACCCTAGGGTTGATGGGAAGCACCGCTTGCGGGGCAAATCCATCGCCATCGCCAGAGATGCAGCCTGCTGTTTTATCTACCGGGCCAATCTTGTTTGGTTGGAGGAACAAGGGGCCAGCCTCCACTTCTTCTCACCCCTAAAGGGTGACGCAGTGCCTACCGATGCTGATGCAGTTTGGTTGCCTGGTGGTTATCCAGAGATTCATACCAAGGCGCTTACGGCCTCAACCACCTGGCCCTCCCTGCACAGCCACATCGAAGAAGGAAAACCACTGCTGGCCGAGTGTGGCGGCATGATGTTGCTAGGGAAGTCTCTTATTGACCACCAGGGCAATTGCTGGCCCATGTGTGGAACTCTGCCCTTTACCACCCGGATGCAACCACAGCTGGCCGGACTGGGTTACCGGGATGATAAATCAGGTGCCAGGGGGCATGAATTTCACCACTCAACCCACGATCATAACAGCGACATCCCAGCAGCCTTCAGCACCAGCCGGGGGGATCAGGGGCTGCATTATAAAAACAGCCGTAGCTCTTACATCCACTGGTGGTTCCCAGCCGCCCCAGCGGTCACAGCAAGCTGGTTCGGGGCATCTGTATAAAGGCGCGTGATAAACATGCTGGTGTCACCCTGGTTCATAGATATGGCAGATACGGTTACTGAAATGAAGATGATAAAACACGCCTTTAAACAAGGCATCAAGGCTCAGCAGGGCATAGAATTTTAAACCTCAACGGAGACAAACCATGCATATCGAACCAGGCGTTGTAGATGGCGTAAAAATTATACTCAGTTATGGAACGGCAACAGCAGCATTGGGTATTGTTGCTAAGGTAGCAATCGACACAATTAAGAAAGATGGACTCATCTCTCTGGCGGTTAGAAGTCTGTTAACCACGCTTCTGGTCTTCTCATTTTTTGAAGTGCTACCTCACCACCATATTGGCATTTCAGAGATCCATTTTATTTTGGGGTCAACACTCTTCCTGATATTTGGTGCTGCCCCCGCAGCAATCGGCTTGGCGGCTGGCCTTTTGATTCAGGGTCTGTTTTTTGCGCCTTTTGACCTGCCGCAATATGGCATTAATATCACCACGCTACTGGTGCCGCTTTTTGCCATGAGTCTATTAGCAAAAAAAGTGATTCCTGAGCATGTTGCCTACAAAGACATCACCTATTCCCAGGCCTTAAAACTATCAACAGCTTATCAGAGCGGCATTGTCGTCTGGGTGGCATTTTGGGCCTTTTACAGCCAAGGCTTTGGCAGTGAAAACCTGGCGCAGGTGCTCTCTTTCGGCGCGGCCTACATGAGTGTGATTCTGCTGGAGCCCTTGGTGGATCTGGCTGTACTGGCTGGTGCAAAGAGCTTGCATGGCCTCAAGGATAGCTTGGCTGTCGAGAAGCGATTGTATGCCGCTGCCCCATAGTTTTTATATCTTCACCTCCTTGGAGAGCTGAATATGGGCAAGGTCTGGTTTGTGGGGGCTGGCCCCGGTGATCCCGATCTGATCACGGTCAAAGGCCGTGACCTGATTGCCGGGGCGGACGCCATTCTGTTCGCAGGCTCCCTGGTATCACAGGCAACGACCCGCTGGGCACCTGAGGGGTGCGAGATCCAAGACTCCAAGGGGATGACCCTGGAACAGATCACCCAGTGGCTGGTCAACCGTGGCAGGGAGAGACAGCAGGTGGTGCGGCTGCAGACCGGTGATCCATCCCTTTACGGTGCCCTGATCGAGATGGTGCAACCCCTGGATGCGGCCGGCATAGAGGTCGGCATCGTGCCTGGCGTCTCCTCCGCCTTCGCGGCAGCCGCCGCCGGGGTGGAGAGTCTGACCCTGCCAGAAATCACCCAGACCGTTATCCTCAGCCGGATCGAGGGTCGCACACCCATGCCGGAAGGAGAGAGCCTGACCGAGCTGGCCAGCCACCACAGCACCCTCTGCCTGTTTCTCTCCATCACCCTGTTACACAAGGTGCAGGAGGGACTGCTGGCGGAAGGCTGGGCCAAAGAGTCACCCATACTGGTGGTACAGAAGGCTAGCTGGCCCGGTGAGGAGTGCATCATCCGTGGCACCTTGGAAAACATCAAACAACGGTGTCAGGATGAGGGGATCAGCAGCCAAGCCATGATCATCGCCAGCCCCACCCTGGGAGCCAGGGAGTGGCCCAAACTGAAGAGATCAAAACTCTATGACAGCAGCTTCAGCCACCGCTTTCGCCAGGCAACACCATGAATAAGCGTGAGATCATCCTGTTGATAGGGCATGGCTCCCGCCATGCTCCGGGTAATAGTGAAATCCTGCATTTTGCTGACCGCTGGCGTCAACGCAACCCCAAACAGACCATTGATGTCTGCTTCATTGAGCTGGCTGAACCGCTACTGGATGCAGGGCTGGACAGCGCTGCTGCCAAGGCGGAGCGGGTTATCGCTGTCCCCCTGATCCTGAATGCTGCCGGGCATGTAAAGATGGAGATCCCGGAGTATCTTGAACAGGCACGCAGCCGACATCCAGAGACCCAATTCATCTATGCCCGTCATTTAGGAGCCAATAACCAGACCCTACAGATCCTAAAACGCAACCTGCACCAGACCCTGTTGCAGATGGATTCACCAGACCCCCGCAGCACCGGGGTGATCATTCTGGGGCGTGGCTCATCAGATCGAATCGCCAATGGCGAACTCTCCAAGATGGCTCGTTGGCTGTTTGAGGAGAGCGAGCATGAGCTGGTGGAGATCGCTTTTACCGGCATCACCCATCCCAGGCTGGAGCGTGCCGTGCAGCGGCAGCTGCAACAAGGAATGACCCAGATTGCAGTACTACCCTACTACCTCTGCACCGGCACCCTGATGGAGCGAATCAACCGCCAGATTGGGCATCTGCAGGCCCAATACCCCCAACTGCGTCTTGGCTGTGCCAGCTATTTTGGCTTTGAGGACGAGATATTCGAGCTGTTGGATCAGCGGGTGGCCGATGCACGGGGGGATAAGAATGGGGCGCAGATGATGGAGTGCGACGGCTGCCACCACCGGGCCGATTCAGCGCCACACGGGCATGAGCACCATCACCACCATTGAGACCACAAAGGGCTGAACCAATGCAACAACAAGATAGCAATAACGTCATCACCGAGCAGCTCACCGCCGTGGGGCGTCAGATCGAGCACAACTCATTCGCCATCGTGGATCAGGAGGCCGGGAAGCACAGCTATCCCGCCGATCAATGGCAGATTGTGCGACGCATGATCCACGCCAGTGCCGACTTTGAATTCAATGGACTGACCCGGTTTCACCCTGATTCAACAACCGCCGGGCTCAACGCCATCACCCAGGGGCGGCCCATCGTGGCCGATGTGGAGATGATCTGCGTAGGACTCTCCAAGCCCCGACTAAGCCACTTCGGCGTCACCACCCGGCACTTCATCTCTGATAAGGATGTCATTGCCCAGGCCAAGGCCGAAAACAGCACCCGTGCAGTACAGGCCATGCACAAGGCTCACCGATTGGGACTGCTGGAAAACGGCATTGCCGCCATAGGCAATGCCCCCACCGCTCTGCTGGAGTTGATCCGGCTGATCCGGGAGGAGGGCGTCCGCCCTGCCCTGATCATCGGCATGCCGGTAGGCTTTGTTTCCGCCGCCGAATCCAAGGAGGCTCTCAGCACCCTTGATGAAGTCCCCTGGATCATCACACAAGGACGCAAAGGGGGCTCCACCCTGGTGGTATCCACCCTTCATGCCCTGCTGGCCCTGGCCGAAGCAGGCCAGCGGAAACCGTCATGAAGATCACCACTGCTGAGCGAGACGGGGTCTACAAGACCATCTACAACCGCCGCGATATCCGAGGGGAGTTTCTACCCGACCCCGTCTCCGACGAGGTGCTGGAACGCATCCTCAACGCTGCTCACCACGCCCCCAGCGTTGGTTTTATGCAGCCATGGGATTTTGTCGTAGTACGGAACCAAACAGTTAAACAGCAGATTAAAAATGCCTTCGAGGTAGCCCACAAAGAGGCCGCAGAGATGTTCGATGAGGAGCAGCGGGAGCAGTACCGCTCCTTCAAGCTGGAAGGGATCATGGAGGCCCCCATCGGCATCACTGTGACCTGCGACCGTAGACGTACCGGCGATGTCGTCATCGGTCGCACCGCCAACAAGGAGATGGATCTCTACAGCTCGGTCTGCGCAGTACAAAACCTCTGGCTGGCAGCTCGGGCAGAAAACCTCGGCGTGGGGTGGGTAAGCATTATCCACCACAGGACACTAAAAGAGATTCTGGGAATTCCAAAATTTGTCGTGCCCATCGCCTACCTCTGCATTGGTCACATTAGCCACTTCCACGAAAAACCAGAGCTGGAAAAGGCCGGATGGCTGCCCCGCCTTCCCATTGAAGAGCTGATCCACCACGACCGTTGGTAATGGCCAAGCCTGCAACCAAAAAAAGAGGCAGCCGCACTGGCTTCACCACGGGTGCCTGCTCGGCGGCCGCTGCCCGGGCCGCAGCTGTCGGGCTGGCTACCGGAGAGGTGCCGAACCAGATCGAGTGCCTGCTGCCTAATGGCAACCGGGTGAAATTTGATGTCATCGAGGGCTACTGCCGGGATGATCAAGCCCATGCGGTAGTGATCAAGGATGCTGGGGATGACCCGGATATTACCGACAAGGCTCATCTTACCGCTGACCTGAAAATACTGCCCAATCAACCAGGGCAGATCCGGCTGCTTGGTGGCGAGGGGGTAGGCACCGTCACTATGTCTGGCCTGGGGCTGGAGGTAGACGGCCCTGCCATCAACCCGGTACCACAGAAGAATATCCGGCAGAATGTCACCGAGACTGCCGCTATCCTGCTGGAGGAGCACGGCATCGAGATCAGTATCTCCGTTCCCGGTGGCGAAAAGATGGCCCAGCGTACCCTGAACCCCCGACTGGGAATCACAGGTGGTATCTCCATTCTCGGCACCAGCGGCATTGTTCATCCCTGGTCTACCGCTGCCTTCCGCACCTGTGTAGTGCAGGCCATCCAGGTAGCCGCCAATCAGGGGCAGGATACCGTGGTGCTCACCACCGGCGGCCGTACCGAGAAGTGTGCCATACGTGAGCTGCCCGGCCTGGCTCCCGCCTGCTTTGTGCAGATGGGGGACTTCCTCAAACCGGCATTCGACACCGTAGTGCAGCACCGGATTCCCCATGTGGTCATCGGCGGCATGGTGGGTAAGCTGGTCAAAATGGCTCAAGGCGAAACCATTACCCATGCAAACCGCAATCCGGTAAATACCGGACTGGTGGCGGAAATTGCTGCCTCTGTAGGAGCTGACACCACTCTATGTATGGAGATCCGGCAGGCCAACACCGCCCGCTTCGCCACCGAACGACTGGCAGAGGTGGGGCTGCAACAGCCATTTCTGGAGGCATTGGCAGACCGGGTTATCGCTACCCTGAAACAGCGTTATCCAGATAGATTCAGCCTGCGGGTGCTGGTATGTGATTTTGAAGGCCATAAGTTAATAGAGGTTACAGATGCCTGACTGCAGTATTGTGGGGGTTTTAGACAACGGGCCAGCTGGCATAACCCAAGAGGCGCTACAGCTGATCCGCCAGGCCGACCTGCTAGTGGGCAACCCGCGCACCTTTGGCTTGTTCGCCGCTGAGATAGACCCAGACGCCGAGACCAGGGATCTCTCCGGCAACTTTCCCAAGATTCCGGGCTGGATCAAGACCGCTCTGGGGCAGGGAAAAGAGGTGGTAGTATTTGCTACTGGCGACCCCCTCTGCCACGGTATCGGCCGCTACCTGATCGGCAAATTAGGCCGGGAGCAGTGCCAGGTCATCCCCAACACCTCCACCCTGCAGCTGGCTTTCGCCCGCCTTGGCCTGGCTTGGCAGGATGCCCGTATCTGCTCCATCCACGGCAAGGATCTTGGCGAGTGGCACACCAATGCTGATGCAGGGCATGGGCTCTACCCTCTGCTACGGCAGATCCGGCAGCAGCGACTGCTGGGGATCTTCACCAGCCACAAGAACAGTCCCTGTCGCATTGCACGGATGCTGGACGCCGTCTCACTGGCAGATCGCTACGAAATGGCCATCATCGAGCAGCTGCTGCTACCCGAAGAGCAGATACATGATTTCATGCCTGCCAGCGACATTATGCCGCGCCAATTTGCCGATCCCAATGTGGTGATCCTGCGTCCGGTATCTGCCCAACCGACCGAGGTACTGTTGGGTCTGCCTGACAAAACCTACCACCAGCGCAAGCCGGATCGCGGGCTGATTACCAAGCGAGAGGTACGCGCTGTATCACTGGCTCGGCTACAACTCCACCGTGACAGCGTGGTGTGGGACATTGGTGCCGGTTCCGGCTCTGTAGGCATGGAGGCAGCCCGGCTTTGTCCCGACGGCTTTGTCTACGCCATGGAGAAAAACCATGAAGATGCCGCCATCATCCGCCAAAACCAGCAGCAGTTCCGCCTCACCAACTACCGCCTGACCCAGGCCAAGGCACCCCAAGGTCTGGAGCAGTGGCCAGACCCGGATGCGATATTCATTGGCGGTTCGGGGGGAGAGCTGGAGCAGCTAATCGAAATCACCCTGGCCCGGTTGAGCGACGGCGGACAGCTGGTGATGAACTTCATCACTCTGGAAAATCTGAACAGTGCCATCGAACAACTGAAAAAATGCAACGCAAACTGGGAGCTCTGCCAACTGCAGATCTCCCGCAACAAACCCATCCTGGAGATGCAACGGCTGGCGGCAGAAACCCCGGTCTGGATCATCTCAGCACAACGAGGCTATCAATGAGTGGAAAACTATATGGTATCTCCGTGGGTCCTGGCGACCCCGGCCTGATCACACGTCGGGCCTGGGAATTGCTGCAGAGCGGCGCCCACTGGACCTACCCCATACGCAACGAAAAAAGCGATAGCTACGCACTGGACGTGGTTCGGCGCTCGGAGCTGCCCCTGCCGGAGAACCGCACCCCACTGATCTTCCCTATGACCCATGATAAGGAGAAACTGGCCGGGTACTGGCTCAGGGCGGCAGAGGCCGTACTGGAGATTCTGCGCCGGGAGGAGGATGTGCTCTTTCTAGTGGAAGGGGATGCCTCTACCTACGCCACCTTCAGTCATCTGGCACGCACCGTCACCTCCATCGATAGCGGTATCTAGATCGAGACCATCGCCGGGGTCTCCTCTTTCAACGCGGCAGCGGCTGACCTGAAGATGCCCCTGGCCGACACCGATGACACCCTGGCTATCGTGCCCGCAGGTTACGGGGTAGAGATGCTGGATCGCCTACTGGCCGACTTTGATACCCTCGTACTTATGAAGGTCAACTCCATGCTGGATCAGGTGCTGGACCTGCTGGAGGCGCGTGGGCTAATGGAGGATAGCGCCTTCATCGAACGGGCCGGCACCCCAGAGGAACGCATCGTCCATGATCTGCCCCAGCTGCGCGGGCAGAAGGTGAACTATCTCTCTCTGCTGCTGGTACGCAACTGCCACCGGGTACGCGGCCCTATGATTCGAGGCTGTGGCGGCAAACGCAAGGCAAAATAGCGGCTCATCATTATGAAAATTGCCATGGTTGCCATCACCCACCATGGAGCCAGACAGCTGGCTCAACTGGGTGCCAAGCTGCCTCATGCCGATCTGTTCGTAAGCAGTAAATTCCAGGATGAGCTAAAGGGGCTGCCCAACCGGGTGCAGGCCTTCGACCCACCAGTGAGAGAGGCCATTGGGAGTCTATTTCATGCCTATAATCAGCTGGTGCTGCTCTTCTCCATCGGTGCAGCAGTGCGGCTCACCGCGCCTCATCTTCGATCCAAGGAGGAAGATCCTGGGGTAGTGGTCATTGACGATGCTGGACGCTTTGTAGTGCCGGTTCTCTCCGGGCATCTTGGCGGAGCTAACGCCTTTGCCAAAGAGCTGGCCAGCCTTATCGGCGCCCAGCCGGTAATCACCACGGCCTCTGAATCCCTCGGCACCTTGCCGGTGGATATCCTGGGCCGGGAGCTAGGTTGGCAGATCGATGCCCCCAAACTGAACCTGACCCGGACTGCAGCCCATGTTGTCAACGGCGAACCCATTGCATTCGTGCAGGAGTGCGGCTCGAAGGCGTGGTGGAACAAGGCCACTCCGCTACCAAAAAATATCCAGCTGTTCGAGCACTTTGAAGATATTGATCCCAACCAATTCAGTGCCATCCTCTGGGTCACTCAGCGAGAGGTAGCAACATCCACCCGTGATCAGTTAGGTGAGGGGCTGGTGATCTATCGCCCCCCAACCAGGGTGGTGCTGGGGGTTGGCTGCGACCGGGGAACACCCCTGGAGACCATCGAGATTGCACTGAGCCAGGCTCTCGCCAGGGTCGGGTTGGAGCACAACTGCATAACAGCCATAGCCACCATCAACAAAAAGGATGATGAGCCCGGCATGCTGGCCTTGGCTAAAAACAACGGCTGGCCATTGCACTTCTATTCCGCAGAAGAGCTGGCTCAGGTGGAGGTACCCAACCCTTCAGCCGTGGTTCTGAAGTATGTGGGCACCCCCTCCGTAGGCGAGGCCGCTGCCCTGCTGCTGGCTGATGCCAGCATGGACCAGCTGATTGTGGAAAAACACAAATACAGGGGGGAGGATGGCCGCAACGCCACCATTTCCATCGTCCCTGTCACAACTGAGAAACATTGATGCAAGACAACCAAGGCAAAATCCTCCTGATCAGCTTAGGCCCCGGCGCTGAAGAGCAGATGACCCTGCGCGCCCGGGCAGCCATTGAGGAGTCGGACGTAATCATCGGCTACTCCACCTATATCAAGCTGGTGGAGCATCTGCTAACCCGCAAAGAGGTAGTGAGCAAGGGGATGACCGAGGAGATCGACCGCTGTATCAAGGCCTGGGAGCAAGCAAGGCTTGGCAAGACAGTGGCCCTAATCTCCTCCGGTGATATCGGTGTCTACGGTATGGCTGGCCTCACCTATGAGGTGCTTTTGCAGTCCGGCTGGACCCCTGATAGTGATATCAGCGTTGAAGTTATTCCGGGGGCAACCGCCCTTAATACAGCGGCCTCCCTGGTGGGTGCTCCCTTAACCCACGACTTCTGCACCATCTCCCTATCCGACCTGCTCACTCCCTGGCCACAGATCGCCCGGCGGCTAGAGGCGGCAGGCCGGGGCAATTTTGTCATCGCCCTCTACAATCCAAAAAGTGGTCGTCGCACTGGGCAAATCATCGAAGCCCAGCGCATCCTGCTGCAATACCGTGACCCTGCCACCCCAGTGGCTGTGGTCAAATCGGCCTACCGCAAGCGGCAACATATCAAGTATGTGAGACTGGATCAGATGTCACAGTGTGATATCGGCATGCTCAGCACGGTGCTCATCGGCAACTGCGACAGCTACTGCCAGGAGGGGCTGATGATTACCCCACGAGGCTACAGTAATAAATACCAGGATCTGAGCAGCGATATTCATGAGGGCGAGCAGGCGGGGCGCTCCCTGAGCCTGGGGCTGGAGGGTTGGCAAAAGGGGTTGTGGGAACATCTACAGGCCCACCCAACCAAGAGTTTAACAGATGCAGCCAGCTTGTTTGATGTCCCTCTTGGGGCAGCACTTGGAGCCTTGGCCAACAACAGCAAGAATGAGACAGACCGATTCCAGGTTGTGGCTGCAGATACTCAGCAGCTGCCGGAACTGCTCGGGCAGATCCGGGACTTGGGGCCGCTACACGCCAGCATCCAAAGCCAAAATGGAGTCACTGCTCAGCTGGCACTGGAAGGTGCAGAACTGCAATCCGAACAAGGACAACTCATCCTGGGCAATGGGCAGAGCCAGTTTCAGCTTAACCTCTCCAGCATAGATTCCATCTGGTTTGTGGCTCAAGATGAAACAAAGCAGGGGATACAGTTTACGGATAAACAGGGTAACGACCTCCTGCAACTAACCCTCAACTCCGACTCATACCAAAAAATACGGCAGCAATTTAGTAAATAATCAGCTGGACACACAAGTCCGTATAACCAGATCAAAAGCTGTTCGAGATATTCTTACTATTGTCATCTACCTGAAACATTACTAGGGTGTAATAAGGCATTGGTTATTCTTAGATAAACAATCGCAATATGAGCACACCAACCATCCTTATCGTCGAAGATGAATCTGCAGTAAGAGATATGCTGCGCTTTACGCTCCAGCAACATGATCTGAATGTGCAGGAGGCCATAGAGACCATTGCAGCCGAACGGCTGATTGCACAAAACCCACCCGACCTGATCCTGCTGGACTGGATGTTGCCCGGTAAGAGCGGCGTTGAATTCGCCCGCCAACTCAAACACAACCCGGAAACATCTGATATCCCCATCATCATGCTCACCGCCCGTGGAGAGGAGAATGACAAGATTCTAGGGCTGGAGAGTGGTGCCGATGACTATATCACCAAGCCCTTCTCAACCCGTGAGCTACAAGCAAGGATCAGGGCCATTTTGCGCCGGACTACCCCCCTCAGAAATGATGAGAAGATCGAGATCAGAGATCTCAGTCTGGACACCGCCAGCCACCGGGTACTGGCCAGTGGCAAAAGACTTGAACTCGGCCCCACAGAATTCCGCCTGCTACACTTCTTTATGACGCATCAGGAGCGGGTCTACAGCCGCACACAGCTGCTGGATCAGGTCTGGGGCACCAACACCTTTATTGAAGAGCGCACGGTGGATGTCCACATTCGTCGTCTACGCAGGGCACTGGAACCCACCCACCACGACAGCCTGTTGCAGACCGTTCGAGGCGCCGGCTACCGCTTCTCAGCCGAAGGTTAATATTACCTCCAGCCCACCTTCCCACCTCTTTTTTACCTGTCATATTTCTGCAACCCCCTTGTAACTCACCTGTCATCCAACTGACACACCTGCTTCACATACCCCCTCCATAATTCTCACCGTTCGGTAAGACCTTTCAAGCCACTGGCTTCAAACAAGCGGCCCTGAAAGGACAGCCGTTTTTATCTATACCTCACAATTGGAGATCATTCCGTGACTAAAAAAAGTCTCATTCCCGCCATCGCTGGCGCTTCCCTGCTCTGTGCCAGTGGCAGCATCCTGGCTCGTGACTATATCAGCATTGTAGGCTCTTCTACGGTTTACCCTTTTGCCACCGTTGTGGCTGAACAGTTTGGCAAGACCACTAAATTCAAGACCCCCAAGATCGAATCCACCGGCTCGGGTGGCGGCCTGAAGCTGTTCTGTGCCGGTGTTGGCACTGAGCACCCGGACATCACCAACGCCTCACGTCGGATCAAAAAATCTGAGTACGGCAGATGCCATAAAAACGGCGTTAATGAGATCGTTGAGATCAAGATTGGCTATGATGGCATTGCGGTCGCCAACTCCAAGCAGGCCATCCGTTTTAAGCTGAGCCGTAAGGATCTCTTCCTGGCACTGGCCAAGCAGGTGCCTGATCCAAAAGGTGGCGAGAAGCTGGTCGAAAACCCCTACAAAACCTGGAAGGATGTAAACGCCAAGCTGCCTGCCTCCAGAATTGAAGTACTCGGGCCACCGCCAACCTCAGGCACCCGCGATGCCTTTGCCGAGCTGGCAATGGAAGGTGGCTGCAAGAAGATCGACTGGATCAAGGCCATGAAGAAGAGAGACAAGAAGGCTTATAATGCTATCTGTCACACCATACGCGAAGATGGTGCCTATATTGAGGCCGGTGAAAATGACAACCTGATCGTGCAGAAGCTGGAAGCCAATCCAAATGCCCTGGGCATCTTCGGTTTTAGCTTCCTGGATCAAAACACCGACAAGGTACAGGGCGCCATAATTGACGGTGTTGCTCCTGAATTTGAGGCCATTGCCAAAGGCACGTACCCCATCTCACGTCCACTCTTCTTCTATGTAAAGAAGGCGCATGTCGGCAAAATACCCGGCATTGCAGAGTATCTGGCTGAGTTCACCAGTGAGAAGACCTGGGGCGATGAGGGCTACCTGACCGATAAGGGACTGATTCCCATGCCCCGCGCCGAGCGTCAGCAGTTCGCCAAGGATGCTGTCGAGTTGAAAAACCTGAAACTCTAACCTCCCACGGAAGGAGCGGCAGTTGGCCATGGATTGGCCAACTGCCGTTTTTATCTATTTCCACCTCCCCCGGTAGCACCCCATGCATCCATCAACCCTGATATTGATCCTGGTTCTGTTAAGCGCCTTCAGCTTCTGGCTGGGCAAGCGTCGCTCCCTGACCGTTGCTGAGGGGAAGATTCACAGACTCCACTAGCTACCCAATCATTATGGCTACTACACCGCCATCTGGTGCAGCATACCTGCACTGCTAATCGTGACGATATGGATCATGTTTGAGCCTGCCATCATCACCCATCTGGTGATTGCAGAGCTGCCTGGAGCACTGCGAGAGTTGCCATCGGATCAACTCAACCTGCTGGTTAACAATATCAAAAATCTGGTCTTCGGCAATATTGTCTCAGGCGAGATCAACCCAGCCATGCAGGATGCTGCTGACCACTATCAGCATCTACACACCATCAGCAGGGCGGCTCAGACCGTAGTGGCATTGAGTCTGGCCATCCTCTGCACGCTGCTGGCCTGGCGCTCTATCCACAAAGAGCAGCGAGCACGCAATAGTGTGGAACGCATCATTATGCTCTTCCTGATAGCAAGCTCCAGCATTGCTGTCTTTACCACCATCGGCATCATCCTCTCAGTTCTGTTCGAGGCCATACGTTTTTTCCAGGCAGTGCCTTTGACCGATTTCATGTTTGGCTTGAAGTGGAGTCCACAGATGGCCATCCGTGAAGATCAGGTAGGCTCCTCAGGCGCCTTTGGAGCCGTGCCACTCTTTGCAGGCACCATGCTGATCTCATTTATCGCCATGCTGGTGGCTGCACCTATTGGGCTTATGTCGGCCATCTATCTTTCAGAGTATGCAAGCAAGCGAGTCCGAAACATTGCCAAACCGCTGTTGGAGATTCTGGCCGGCGTCCCAACCGTGGTCTATGGCTTTTTTGCGGCGCTGGTTGTCGCACCCCTTATCCGTGACAGTGGCACTCTGCTGGGACTGGATGTTGCTTCCGAATCCGCTCTGACGGCTGGCCTGGTCATGGGGGTGATGATCATCCCTTTTATCTCATCCCTCTCAGACGATGTCATCAATGCTGTGCCTCAGGCCATGCGCGATGGCTCTTATGGATTGGGTGCAACCCGCTCAGAAACGATCAGATTGGTCATTATCCCAGCCGCCCTGCCGGGCATCGTCAGCGGTATGCTATTGGGTATTTCGCGCGCCATCGGTGAGACTATGATCGTGGTAATGGCCGCTGGCCTCTCTGCCAACCTGAGTGCCAACCCCCTGCAGGCAGTAACCACCGTAACCGTGCAGATTGTCACGCTGCTGGTGGGCGATCAGGAGTTCGACAGCCCTAAGACATTGGCCGCCTTTGCACTGGGTCTGATGCTCTTCATCACCACCCTCATCCTCAATGTCATTGCACTACACGTAGTACGCAAATATCGGGAACAGTATGAGTAATAAAATCGATAATGAGGTGCTGAGCGCATCTCCCAACAAAAGCATGCAGCGTGTCCAGGCCAGTTTGGCCCGGCGTTATGCCAAAGAACGTCGTTTCCGGCGCATGGGCATCAGCGCTGTCATCACTGGCCTGCTCTTTCTGTCACTGCTGTTTGGTAGCATTATCAGCAACGGCTACACCGCCTTCTGGCAGACCTACATACAGATCGAAGTTCATTTCGATGCGGAGATGCTGGACCCACAAGGCCAACGCAGCCCAGAGGCGCTCTCCGCCGCCAACTATGGTGGACTGGTCAAGCGCAGCCTGCGTCAGATGTTCCCACAGGTGAAAAAGCGCAGCGATAAACGCAAGCTCTACCATCTGGTCAGCTCAGGTGCTGCATTTCAGCTACGTGAGATGGTCATGAACAATCCTCAGCTTATCGGCAGCACAGCATTGATCTGGGTAGCAGCAGATGATGATGTCGATATGCTAATGAAGGGACACATCAACCGCCATAAGCCGGAAGCTGATCGGCGCATGAAGGATCAGCAGATCAGCTGGGTTGATGAACTATTGCAACAAGGCAGGATCGAGCAACGCTTCAACACCACCTTCTTTACCGCCGGAGACTCACGGGAGCCAGAGCTGGCCGGTATCCGGGGCGCCGTCATGGGATCCATCTTTACCTTGCTCATCACCCTGGCGCTCTCACTGCCTATCGGGGTTGCAGCAGCACTCTATCTGGAGGAGTTTGCACCCACCAACCGGCTGACCGATCTTATCGAGGTCAACATCAACAACCTGGCGGCCGTGCCTTCCATCGTCTTCGGACTGCTCGGCCTTGCCGTCTTCATCGGCTTTTTCGGCATGCCACGTTCTGTACCCATTGTTGGCGGACTGGTGCTCACCCTGATGACCCTGCCCACCATCATCATCGCCAGCCGCGCTGCACTGAAATCAGTACCCCCCTCCATCCGTGAGGCAGCACTTGGCATCGGTGCCTCCAGGATGCAGACCGTATTTCATCACGTCCTGCCGCAGGCGCTACCCGGCATGTTAACCGGCACCATTATCGGTATGGCACAGGCCCTGGGGGAGACCGCACCCCTGTTGATGATTGGCATGGTGGCCTTTATTGTCGATATCCCCGGCAATGTCATGGATCCTTCAACCGCACTGCCGGTACAGATCTATCTCTGGGCAGACAGCCCGGAGCGCGCCTTTGCCGAGCGCACCTCAGCCGCCATCATGGTACTACTGGCCTTCCTCATCACCATGAACACATTGGCAGTACTGCTACGTAAAAAATTTGAAAGGCGCTGGTAAGCCACACCCTGTTGCGAGTCAAAATTATGCAAACCAATACCCTGTACAACTCATCCGCCACCCAGCCAGATAACTGTATTAATATCCAGAGTAGCATTGCATCTGATGATTGCCATACTGTGGGTAACACCAGTGTGAAAAATCCTCGTATGAACTGTCGTAATGTCGATGTCTTTTATGCTGACAAGCAGGCCATTAACCAGGTCACATTGGACATTGGCCGTAACGAAGTGATTGCCATGATCGGTCCATCCGGCTGCGGCAAGTCTACCTTTCTGCGCTGTCTCAACCGCATGAACGACACCATCGACAGCTGCCGCATCAGCGGCGAGATTCTACTGGATGGCCAGAACATCTACGACAAAAGGCAGGACGTAGTGCCGCTACGCGCCCAAGTGGGCATGGTATTCCAGAAGCCCAACCCCTTCCCTAAATCCATCTATGAGAATGTGGCCTATGGCCCACGCATCCATGGCCTGACATCAACCAAGAGTGACCTGGATATCATTGTCGAATCATCACTCAACAGGGCAGGGCTATGGGATGAGGTCAAGGACCGGCTGAATCAGCCCGGAACCGGGCTGTCCGGCGGACAACAGCAACGCCTCTGTATCGCCCGCACCATTGCTGTCGGCCCGGAAGTGATCCTGATGGATGAGCCATGCTCAGCGCTTGACCCTATCGCCACAGCCAAGATTGAAGAGCTGATTGATGAGCTGCACGAGGAGTACACCATCGTCATCGTCACCCACTCCATGCAGCAGGCTGCCCGCGTATCACAGCGCACCGCCTACTTCCATCTAGGCAATCTGATTGAGGTAGGAGAGACAAACCAGATCTTCAGCAATCCCCGGCATAAGCTGACTGAGGATTACATTACGGGCAGATTTGGGTGAGCCGCGACCGGAGTGACCTAACGTCACTCCGCAGCGCGGCAAACCTTCTTGAAAACAGGCAGAGGAAAACACCATGAACGAAATGACTGAAGGCCATACCGTAAAACGGTTTGATGAAGAGATGCAGTTTCTGCACAGATTAGTGTTAGAGATTGGCGGACTGGCGCAAGATCAACTTAAAAGAGCTGTACAAACACTTAATGATAAAGATCCAGCAACTGCCAGAGAGGTCATCAAACGCGATCAAGAACTCAATGATCTTGATATACAGGCCGACGAGGAGTTCATCAACCTGATCATCAAACGCCAACCGATGGCCAAGGATCTACGGGAGATTATCACGATCTCAAAAGCCGTCTCAGACCTTGAGCGTGTAGGTGATGAGGTGCGTAAGATCGCCCAGCTTACCATCCATATCTACGATACAGACAGAAGCCTGCCCACCCTGCAGATACTGCGTGATATTAACACCATGGCAAACTTTGTGAGCAACATGCTCAGCGCCAGCCTCATGGCTTTTGATAAGCTGGATATCAGTCGGGCCATAAAGGTTATTCGACAGGATGTCGAACTGGAAGAGGAGTATAAATCTGCCCTGCGCCGCCTCAGCACCTTCGTGATGGAGGATGCCCGCAGTGTCGGTCACATGATAGATGTTGCACTTGGACTGCGCGCTCTTGAACGTATCGGCGGTCATGCCAAAAACATCGCTGGATACGTCGTGTTCCTGGTAACCAGCAAGGATGTGCGGCACGACAGCCTGGATGCCATTGAGGCTACACTCAAATTACATGACCCAAGGAGTTAAGAGGCAGTCTACTCCCCGTTTCTCCCTTCCCTACAAATAGAGAGGGCCAACACCACCGCCCTCAACAGCCGACCCAAGCCTGCGCTCCATACCATGGCTTCGATAGCTTTGATTGAGATTGGCTGTCTCTAACAGGAAAAAGAGATTTACCGCATCAAGATTGGGATCCAGGCATGCTTCACCCCAAACATGGGCACCAAGATGCAAATAGGTCTCAAGCATAAATGGAAGCGGCCTTTTATCTGCAGAGACGGTGTCATCAAGCTGAAATGGACGATGCGGTTCTATATGAAGATGTGCAGGCGCTGGGTGCCTCTCCCGCAGATATTGAATAACAGCCTGAGCAGAGCGATGCCCATTTAACAAGGGAATGCTGACACAGCCCATCATGTAGTCAATCTGGTGTATATCAATCAGGCGTGAAAGCCCGGCCCATAAAATAAGCATGGCACCACTGTTTAAATAATCAGGATGGATACAGGTTCGACCAACCTCCATAACTTTTCCACGCAGACGCAAGAGATCACCAAGATCAAACTCATCTTCAGAATAGAATCCACCTGCATGGCGCGCCTGGCTACTGGTGAGAATGCGCGTACAGCCTACCACTGTCCCCTTATAATAATCACGCACCAGCAAGTGGTGGCAATAAGGGTCATAAGAATCCCTGTCCAGGCCACTGTTTTTATCCAAAAACCGCCCTCCCAAAGCCTCAGAAAAGAGTTGATAACGAAGCCGCTGGGATTCTTGCACCTCTTGCTCAGTTGCAGCCAGTTCAACAGTCAAGCCGGTACGGGATTTTTTCCAGGAAGGACGCTGTTTTTTCAATCTCACTGACATGATGAATATTTCCTATGAAACCATAGTCTGCATCCTAAAATATCCAGTTGTCAGTTTTGTTACTACTGCATGAAGGTTTTATTAATCCGGATGTTTCACCTCTTCTGAGCATTCATTACATGAATATATTTCAGGTGAGAACCTGATGGAAACAATCCGCAACAGTATAAGCAGCACAATAACCCCCAGGCTAAGCAATACCTCTGTTACGGAATACTCCCGATACCAAAGGCCAATCAACTCACCTATCAGAACAACCAGCGCCGCATCAAGTATCAACGTCACTCTGACTCTGCCGATCTCCAGATAGGATTGCAGTGTGCGTATCACTTCAAGGATTGCCATCATCATCAAAACCTCAGTAATCATATACTCAGCACTATGACTCCATCCTTCCGTTGTCGCCATATAGAGGTGATTTAAAAGGCTAATCATGCCCCCGGCCAGCCATAGACTCAGACAAAACATCAGGCCTCCGATAAGTATGCGGTGTATCTGCAGATACCGCTGAAGACTAAGTAAAGAACCAAGAAAACTGACAATAGATAATATTTGACTGTTCATTCTGCAAAGTGTAATCCCGGCAGATTACAGATATATTTCATAGTGTTGATATATTTATTTCAGCAGCTACCACGTTCAACTCCAGGAAATGGATGCGGATAGTTGTTTTCCCGGATATTTCAGGGTGGGCTAAATATTTCCAGCATCTTACCGCTACTTTGTTCAGGCCTTAATTCAAATCCGCACTTGATATGGCAAATGAGAATCATTATCATTCGCATAACAGACCATGAGCAACAAGGCGAACAAAATGGAAACCTACTCCAATCCTCTTCAGGACTTTATAAAATCTATCTTTGGCATGACCTTGGTTCTCAGCAGTAGTACGCTCCTGGCTGATGACAGGCATCTTCTAAGCACTCTGGACGAACCACGTCAGCACCTGGAGGAGCGAGGCATTGATATTGAAGCCATTTTGACC
>JAJRZI010000095.1 GCA_024275295.1 Gammaproteobacteria bacterium
AAATTCTTCGTTTATTGCAGCTTAATTTATTTGAAAAACGTGACTTGATGGCCTTGCTGCGAGGTGATCCTATACATGATAAACAATTCAATATAAATCAGATGGCTTTGCTGTGAAAGTTAACGGGACAGCAGTGATCTACTATTTAATATATTATCGGTCACATTGAAAGGAAAGCCAGCTCTGGTTTTTTGTGAGCATGATCTGTTGAGGGCAGGTTAAAAAAGCTGGATATTTCATTTCCGTGGCTCATGAGAAATCATGAGCCACGGAGAGAGGATTGCTATTTGCCTGGAAGGGGGATCTTGGGGTCTTTATTGTTTCGGCGGTAGATAATGCTCATCTGGCCGATGGCTTGGATGAGTTCTGCGCCGGTCTGCTCAATGATCTGAGCAGTAATTTCCTTACGCTCATCACGATCAGCTGCAATACGAACCTTGACCAGCTCATGGGCATTAAGAGCGATCTCCAGCTCTTCAAAAATGCTGGCCTTCAACCCATGCTGACCCACCATGACAACGGGCTTTAACGAGTGGGCCAGCCCCCTCAAATGGCGTTTCTGCTGTTCTGTGATCTTCATGGATTTTAATCCCAATCCAGCAGACGCTGCTCACCTTCAAGGGCACGGATCTCTGTCACATCCTGCGACATCTCAATCACACCACGGTAGTTTTTCTGCTCATCACGCACGGCAAAATAACGGATATGGATGAATCGGCCGCGCATGTTGATCCAAAAATCGGCATGATCTTTCGTGCCTTTTTTAAACTCCTCGAGAATGCGTAAAACCTGATCAACAGATTTGGGTGGATGGCAGAGCTTTACTTCCCGGCCGATGATGTTGGCGCTACGAGGGAAAACCCGGTCATCACCCCGATTGTAAAAGACAACCCGGTCATCCTCATTCACATAGGTAATATCAACCGGTAAAAATTTGAAGATAAAGTTGACCTGCTCAGGGGTGAGGTAGCCTTCATCAAAGTGATCTGCATTCTCAATAGATAACGGCAGCTCTTTTTTGCGCTTAGGGGTGGATTTCATACGGCGAGGCTTCGGTGCCTCTTTCACAACAATCTCTTCTGGCTCAGGCTCAGGTTCCTCAGTCACAGCAGGGTAGGGAGGAGGGGTCTTGTCCAGCATCCAGCCAATCTCCTCATCGCCAAGGCGCATATCTTCCCACTCTGACTCCTCCAGCATATTCATTGCGTTGGGCAGTAGCCGCTCCTCTTCAACGCCCATCAGACGCTGCATCTCAGAGACAACGTAAGGAAATGCTTTGACCACAAGGTCTAAATCATCAGCCTCTAATGCCTGGCGAACCTTTTTCAGTTCGGCTCGGATATCATCATGAAAGGCCCACATGTTTTTACTGGGGGAGTCCCAACCGTGCTTTTCAAGCATGGGGAATAGCTGGTTTTCCTTGCGAACAAAGTGCAACTCTACCGTGCAAATCTTGTTGAAAAGAGTGAGGAACTGCTCTTTATCCTGACGGGGATCAAGCTGGCTGGCCTCTTTGAATAGACGGCGCTGCATGCGGTTTTCTTCAAGATAGACCCTAACTGGATGACCAGGGGCGAATCTATTCAGTGAGTGTGCGGCAATCTTCTCGTCAATAACCGTATGATAAAAGTTAATGACCTGATCATTGTTTTCATACCGGATATTTTCCTGGCTCAGCTGGTTAAAAACAGCTGTGACCTCATCGCCGGTGATGCTTTCGCAATTGTCTGTAAACTGCTGAATTTCCTTTTCAGGATTATTGCCAGCACACATTTGACGAATGATATCAGTAAGATAGTCAACTTTTGACTCAGTAAGAAATTCACTCATAAGTAAAACCGATCCTGCTATGACCCAAGGCTAGGGCAAAAAAAGGCGCTATGATAACAGGTTCGTATAAAAACTGACTAATTTAGTCATCTTTTGTGTGAATTTAATACCTTGCTATGAATTAAGACATTTTGCATGGCCTAAATTGAAGTGAAAGCGTGAGTTAATTCTGAAACATTTTGCCGGAGTCACTCCAGCCTGCCACTAAAGTAAAGCAGGTGCAAAGCCGCTATCTATGCGTATGCATCAATAGAGGGTGACTTAGATGGTAAAAAAAGCAAAAAAAGTAATAAGACGAGATGACCCGTATGCCAAAAAAATATCAACTAAAATCTGGCATGAGCAACCAAGTGAACAAAATCCATATATTGCGCAGCAAAGCAGATGTCATGGGTATGATCTGATTGAGCTGGTGAAAGAGCGCAGTTATGTGGACGTTTTATATCTGTTATTCAGAAGTGAACTTCCAACAAAAGAAGAGGCTGTGATATTTGAGCAGCTACTGATTTCATTTATTAACCCAGGCCCCAGACATCCGGCAACCCGCAGCGCCATTGTTGCGGGTGTAGGTAAAACTGATCACGTACATATTCTCCCTATTGCCTTGTCTACCCTAAGTGGCAATTTTCAAGGTGCAGGTGAAGTGGAACCTGCGGTACGGTTTCTAAGAACAAATGCAAAAAAGCCGCCTGAGCAAGTGGCGCTTGCGCTTTTAGACGAAGGTGCAAAACCAGCAGAGGGCGATTGGTCTATAGCCCCGGGGTTTGGTAGCTATTATGGTGGTGTGGATCTGATGGCAGAGCAGCTTGCGCAGCAGTTGGTGACTCTTCCAGGGTGCGGCAAATTATTGTCATGGGGGAATGAGCTTTCCCATGCATTACATGATCACCAAATGGGGTGGTTAAAGACGGGTGTAGCTGCGGCAGTATTGGCTGATCTTGGCTTTTTACCCTTTGCTTGCGCATCGCTGTATCAATTGATCAGTGCGCCATGATTATTGGCTCATGGATTGGAGTATTGTAAAAAACCCATGACTGCATACCCGTTTCCAGAGGATAAAGATTATGTCATCGAAGAATAATAAACAGGATACATCCTTTTGGGATGAGCATAGAAATAAGGTCTTCAGTAAGAGAGGTGGCTGGGTAATAGGAAAGGGTGTATTTAACTGCGGCTATGACATGATGCATGACCTTGTGGGTAAAAAGTCATATATGCAGGTAATGATTTTAAATGCGACGGGCCGTCTGCCGAACCGAAAGTTGGCAGATTGGTTTGAAGGTGCTCATATTTGCCTTAGCTGGCCAGACCCAAGAATATGGTGCAATCAGATTGGTGCTTTAGGCGGCACCATGCAAACCTCAGTTGTCAGCGCTACTGTTGCTGGTAATTTAGCGGCAGATTCAAAAGGGTATGGGCAAAAGACGCTTGCTGATGGTGTCTCTTTTATCCAGAAGGCTCTGGCTGCGTATACAAATGGTTTGTCTGTTGCAGAAATTGTAAGTGAAAAGTGTGCCAAGTATGGTGGGAAACCCATAATCATGGGGTATGCTCGCCCCATAGCGAAGGGTGATGAACGAGTTGAAGCAATGGAGCGAGTATCCAGATCGCTTGGTTATTCTGTTGGGCCGCACTTGGATTTAGCGTACCAAATAGAGCAAGTGCTATTGGATAGATTCAATGAGAGTATGAACATTAATGGCTATATGTCAGCTTTTTTATCTGACCAAGGCCTGACGCCAGAAGAGGTGTACCAGATCTGTGCTGTTCTTGTGAACAGTGGGGTAACAGCCTGTTATCTGGATGCTTATGGGCGCGCTGGTGGGGCTTTTATGCCGCTACAGTGTGAGGATATTGAATACCAGGGGAAGCCTGCACGGGGGCTTTCTGAATAACAGATTATTGGTTAGCGAAAATGATAGCTGATCTCGGCATAGAGATTCCGTCCCTGCAGTTGATAATCCCCAGAAAGTGCTGGATCACTCCATTCAAATGCCTTTTTATCGAATATATTTTTAGCAGAAACAGTAAGCTCCAGGCTTCTATCCTGGGTTCTTTTGCGCAATGTTAGATCAACGAAGGTGAAATTGCTGAGCTTGCCACGGGTGTCGCTACTCGGACGTTTAATACCCCCGACCCAGTTAACCTGTGTATTGATACTCCAGAGCGGTATAAACTCCCAATTGGCCGCAGCATGGAATTGCCGCCCTGGGGCCTTGCCAACCCGGCTCCCATCGTCTTTTCTTTCGGCATGCTGCCAGGCGAAGTTGCTGCGCAATTCGAGGCTATTGGTAACATCCCACTCCACCTCAACCTCAAAACCATAGGCGCGCTGCCCTGCAGTGTTGTTATATTGACTAACACCAGGGACACCAGTGGGGACAATTTCAATGGTGTCATCCATGTCGTAATAGAAGAGGTTTAATTTGGAGTCCAACTCAAGCAGTGGGAAGTACTCGAATGCCAGTTCCAGGGTGTCGATGGTCTCTGGCTCCAGATCTCTATTACCTAGCAGTACAGGATTGTTTTGTATATACATTTCGGATATGGAGGGGGCGCGAAAGGCGCTGCCATACAACAGCTTGGTGGTCAACGGCATTGGTGGCGACCAGATCAGGGCAAGGCGTGGATTGATGGTTTTGCCAAAATCGGAGTAATGGTCATAGCGGATACCGCCCGTAACAATCCAGCTTTTTGAAATTCGCCACTCATCCTGAGCTGAAAAAAAGCGCCGCTCGCGATCTGTGTCCGGCATATAGACAAATTCCGTATCTGTCACATCAGTCACGATATTGGGGACAACGCCACCGCCAAAATTCTTGGTTTCATTGGTGTCCATCTCCTGGCGACTATAGCCTGCATCAATCCGTAGTGTGTGGCCTTCAAAACCGCTATAGGTGCCTGTGAGGTTCGCAGTATAGGTTCGATTCTCATAGCCTGGATTGCCGATAAGACCATTGGTAAAGCCAAGGGTGCCTGGTGGCCAGATTACAAAATGGCGCTGCATATCCTCGTAGACATAGTTGAAATGGGGTTTCAGCTCAAAGTCAGGGAGTAGCTCCTTGAGGGTGTAGCTGATATCGAATTGATAGTATTGGTAATCTTCATTGCCTGCTGGATCTAATATATGCGCCACTCCATCGCCTGTGCCACCATCTCTCTGCTGCCAATGCCAGAAGTCGATATCCCAGTTGTCATTATGCAGATAGAGGGAGGTCTCAAAGTATTCGTACCCTGTCTCCAAGTGACCTGGTGCATACGAAAGGGCAGGTACTGGTGCGGCATCGGCATCAAGCATTCGATCCGGATCACCACCGGTTCGCGTGTGCTCCAGGTTGAAGGCGACCTCCCAGTCCTCATATTTTCTACCGTACTGAACCCAGGCGCTGTTGCTGTTGAAGGAACCTGTTCGACCACCCAGGTTCACACCACCTATCTCATGGGCATCCTTGGTGATAATGTTGATCACACCAGCGAAGGCGTCTGCACCATGTACCGCTGAGCCAGGGCCACGGATCACCTCGATACGTGCAATATTAGCGACTGGTGCCCTGAATGGGCCGGGTACATTACCGACCGCAGCGTCTTTAACCGGCAGGCCGTTTCTTAAGACCAGTACCTCCTGTCCCTGGCCGGTATGGATGCCACGCATCGAGAAGGCGGGGGCGAGTAGATTCCACATAGGGTAGACATGGAGTCCGGGCACCGACTCCAGAGCCTCGAAGATGGTGGTGGCTCCCATCTCCTTGATTTCAGCCGCTGTGATAACCGTTGCAACAGAGGGCGCCAGGCGTGCTGGCTTGCTATAGCCAGTGGCGGAAATGAGTATCTTCTCATCTTCCAGGAACATGTCATCAAGAGAAAATTCATCCTCAAGCACTTCATCCGGGACATCACCACCAGGGAAGCGCTCCTCCGGAATTTTATCCGCTGCGTAAACGGTGCTGCAAAGAAGCAAGCCTGCAGCCAGTCTTATGTATTTGTTATTCAAGGCTATTCTTCTGTGTTCGTACAGATGCAACAGCGATTTTATTATTAATTGTTCGCCGCATTGCCTGCGTGGACAATAAAACTATCCTTAGGCGAATTGAGTTCCTACTCAGTCACTAAGTAAACTACAATTCACAGAAAAATCAATGTTTTTCGTCAACTATTTCCTGGATTTTTCATTTTACAGTTGTAAGTATTGGGTAGCTGGCTATTCAGGGGGGTGGATACTGCTGCTGCGTACAGATGATTCTCTTGTGGATTGCCTTCCTGTTAGTATTAATTTGCAGCTGTAATAAGGTGATATGCAGCATTTCGGTGTCGATACTATTACACTTTAAACTGACAAATGGGTTATGCAATAAATGAACAGTCAAAGAAAAACAGCAATTGTAACTGGCAGTACAAAAGGAATAGGCAACGGGATCGCTAATAAATTGGCTGCTAAAGGTTTTAATGTTGTTATTACAAGCAGAAAAGAGGAACAAGCGTCAAAGGTGGCTGAAGAGATTAATGCTAAAGGAGCAGCAGGAAAAGCAATCGGTGCCTATTTTGATCTTGAAAAACCTGAATCGGCTCGGACATTGCTAGAGCAGTCACTGAATGAGTTTGGAAGACTGGATGTTCTGGTTAACAATGCATTAAGTAACATCTGTGTATTTCCACTGCATGAACTCTCTGATGAGCAAGTATCATTTGCACTAACGTCAAATATTACCAATATCTTGCTGCTATCCCGGCTGGCTTATAGTGAATTGGTTAAAACCCAAGGAAATATTATTAATATCAGCTCTGTTGTTGTGAATAGGCAAATTATTGGTATGCCGCTATACACAATAGCAAAAGGTGCTCTTGAGCAGATGACAAAAGTGTTAGCATCAGAATGGGCTGAAGATCATATTCGAGTCAATGCAATTAACCCTGGTTTTGTTCGATCCAGTGCGCTTGCAGATTTTGGAGTACCTGAAGATGTTATTGAAAGAAGCTATGAATATCACAAACAGCACCATCCCCTTGGTAGGGTGGGGGTGCCAGAGGATATCGGCAAGCTGGCTGCTTTTATAGCTTCTGATGATGCGGAATTTATGACAGGTTCTATTATTAATTGTGATGCAGGTTATAGCATTCAGGGTGTGCAGCTCTACCAAGAGAACCCGGTTCCAAGTTAGCGCCCCAATAACACCTTCATCCGTGTTGCCAGTGGCGGAACTTCATCTTTGTCGATGTAGACATCGATGAGAGTCGGCCCTGGCCGTTGAAGGATTTCATCGAAATCAAGCTGCTCTAAATCCTCTGGCGAGTGGACGGTTTCGCCATACGCTCCAAGTACTTTTGCAAAATCACAATAATTTATTTTAGGCAGCTCATGACCGATAGATTCTGCACCACCCAGGCGTTGGCCGTACTTGATCATGCCCAGTGAGCTGTCATTCAATATGATGAATATGATTGGGAGCACTTCCTGTACGGCTACGGTGATCTCCTGGCCTGTCATCAACAGGCTGCCATCACCGGTTATGCAGACTACAGGGATCTCTCTTTCGTCTTCAGGCTCTCTTTTGTTATTTAACTGATCTCTTGCACCAAGGGCAACGCCCACACTTGCACCAATGGCCCAGCCCATGGCAGCGAACTCCAGACAGCCTTCAAAGGTGCTGCTGCGGCCGTCACGTTTTCCTCCCATACGCCGGTCATTGGGGTGGAGGTAATGAACGGCCCAGGCGGTGCTGTTTCCTGTGTCTACCAGGTAATGGGTGTTTGATGGCAGTAATCTTGGCAGATCACGCATAAGCCGTTGGGGCTTTATTGGGGTGGCATCGCTGGTGAAGGCAGCCTCATTTTCCAGGCTAAAATGACGCACAGGGTTATCTGCATGATGCCACTCCTGTACAAGGGTATAGTAGCTGTCTGGATCTTCAGGGACTACACAGCCATACAGGTTGTGTTTGTTATATTTGTTGGGTTTGTTGCGAACATTACGCCCCATAATTTTTGTCATTAGATAGCTGAAAATACCGCTAACACCCCCAAGTACATGTCTGCCCGCCATGGGTGAGCGAGTGAAATTTTCCTGGTTGTCGTCGATGTGAATAAGTTTATTTTCCAGTAAAAGTGATTGATCCCATCCCTTGGTTGACCATTCGCTAATGGTGACGCCAATCGCAACCACTGTATCCACTTTTTCTAATGCTTCAGAGGCGCTTTCATGACCTGCAAAACCAAAAACACCGCGAAACAGGGGCTGAAATGGGCTGACCAGGCCCTTGGCATGTGGGGTGACAATTAGAATGGCATTGATCTGTTTAGCTACTTTAAGGATGATGCCA
Organism: Gammaproteobacteria bacterium; assembly: GCA_024275295.1. Classification (GTDB taxonomy): domain Bacteria; phylum Pseudomonadota; class Gammaproteobacteria; order Chromatiales; family Chromatiaceae; genus WFXD01. The sequence continues at coordinate 8,145 of JAJRZI010000095.1, forward strand.
ATGGCATCGCGGCAGCCATGCCCGATAACAAAGGCTACTTTATTATCGGCTTGAATGATGCGATCAAAAACCTCATCTACGGTATCATCCACTTGGCTGATGGGGCGATTCCAATGCTCTGCTGCAAGGGTATATGAGGGTTTGCTGACAGGTGATTTGGCTTTCATGACATCAATAGGGATGCTCAGATGTGCCGGGCCTGCAGGAGAGCCGCGAGAGTAAAGGATGGCAGCTGACAGCTTCCTTTCAAATTGCTCTTTATGTGAAACCAGGGTGTTGTAACGGGTGCAACTACGGAACATGCTTACTGTATCTATACCTGTACAGGATGACTCTTGCATGGCTCCCCGGCCAAAGTTTGTCAAAGCGCATTGGGCTGTTATAACCAATATAGGTGTGCGATTTTCATAAGCAGATGCTACGCCCGTTATCAGGTTGGTTGCACCTGGGCCTGTTGTGGCGCAGCAGACGCCTATTTTGCCTGTAATACGTGCGTAGCCTTCCGCCATAAAAGCAGCATCTGCTTCATGGCGCGCGATTATGGATCGAGGGCCCCTCTCATTTTCTGGAATATTATTTTCTTCATCGTATCGGGCTTGTCTTGCCAGAGCATTATAGAGTGGTTCAATAGCGCCACCTGGCACACCAAATACATATTTTATGGAGAGCTGTTTTAGATAGGCAATGAGTAGATCGCCTGCTTCTACTATCTCTATATCTGGTACTTCTGAGATCTCTATATCGGGATTACTGTTTTGTGGATAATCAGCCACTGGATGAGAAACCATGAGATGCCCCTAAGTAAGGTTGCTATTGTTTATGCTCAGGTTAGCGGTCGTGTTGATTTTGTCTTTAGGATGATCTGTACAAAAATATATGACTGGGTTTATACAGTGCAATTTTATGCTATCAGTAGTTCAGACAGCATATTGCCTGGGGGCATGCGTTTCGCCCGTGCTCTATAAATTGCTGAGAGGTGATCAGTGATCTGGATGGCAGGCCAAGCAGAGTTCTTCAGTATTGATGCGTAGCAGCATGCGGGTCTCAGCATGCATATTATGGCAGGTGATGCATGCGATTTTTCCTGCAACCAGAGGTAGTCCCCCTGTGCCATCTACCCCAGGTGGAACGCCCACAGCATGGTCACTGTTGCCACCATATTTATGGCAGCTAATGCAAAGTGTCGTAACGGGATGAATCAAATCACTGCCGTCTGAAACCGGTGTGGCTGTCAGATGGCAGTCTGTGCAGGATTTATGGCCGACAGGTTCTGCCCAGCTTGTATTCAAAAACAGCATCATAAGTAGGAGAAAAAAGAGGCGGATTGTCTGATATGCGGTATTGAGCAATGCGATCTCCTGATGTTAGCTCGGATGATGGATAGTATAGGCGATTTCTATGCAATTACTCTTCACGAATCCTGTTTTCCCACTCAGATGCCCGTTTCCCTATTTCATCTGAATTCAGGGTTGTCAGGTTGCCTTTGCGCAGCACCTGTCTGCCTGCAATCCAAACGTCGCTGACCCTGTCTCTCCCGGTGGCGTATACCAATTGAGAGATGGGATGGTAGATGGGTTTGGTTTCCAGATGATTAAAGTCAACTGCCGTGATGTCAGCTGATTTGCCTGGCTCTAAAGATCCTGTTTGATCTGCAATACCCAGTGCCATTGCGCCATTCAATGTAGCCATGCGCAGTGCTGTGAAAGCCGGGATTGCACTGGCATCCTGCGCTACACCTTTTACCAGCAGTGCAGCAGTTCGCATTTCACTGAACATATCGAGGTCATTGTTGCTGGCTGCACTGTCGGTGCCAATGGCAACATTGATGCCCGCCTTAACCAGCTTATCGACTGGGCAAAATCCACTGGCCAGTTTCAGGTTTGATTCAGGGCAATGTATGACGTGTGTGCCTGATTCAGCAATGGCACTCATCTCATTTTCATCCAGCTGTGTCATGTGAACAGCGGCCAGGGATGGGGAGAGCAGCCCCAGCTCTTGCAGTCGTTCAATCGGACGGGTTCCAAACTGCTGCAGCCCCTGTTTGATCTCGTCCTGGGTTTCATGAATGTGCATGTGGATGGGGATATCCATCTCATCGGCCAGGGTTCGAATATGCGCCAGTGGTTTGTCAGAGACAGAGTAGGGGGCGTGTGGTGCAAAGGCGGTTTTAATCAGGTTGTGCCCCCGGTATTGGTCATGAACCTCAAGCCCGCGGCGCAGGTAGTCATCCGCATCCGTGGCCCAGGCTGAGGGGAAGTCGATAACAATCAGGCCAACAACAGCACGCATCCCAGCGGCTGCAGTGACTCTGGCGGTGACCTCTGGAAAAAAATACATGTCGTTAAAGCAGGTGATACCACCACGCAACATTTCAGCCAGTGCCAGTTGGGTGCCATCAGCTACAAATTCCTCACCGACCCACCGTCCTTCAGCGGGCCAGATGTGATCGTTAAGCCAGCTCATCAGTGGCATATCATCTGCCAGCCCGCGCAACAGGGACATGGCTGCATGGGTGTGTGCATTGATTAGGCCGGGCATCAGGGCGTGCCCCGGCAGTTCCTCAGTAGCATCGGGGGTGTATTTTTGTGGTGCCTCAGAAGTGGGCAGGATTTCGAGGATGCGGCCATGCTGAAGGGCCAGGCTGTGGTGTTCCAATACCTGGTTTTCTGGAACGACAGGGATAATCCAGCGGGCATTAATCAGGGTATCGATCTTCACTATGTTGCGGCTCCAGCGTTATTGGCATGTGGTTCGGCTGCCTCTGTGGCAGAATAGATAGAATTTGCCATGAGATACCTGAAGATGGAAGTGCCAATGCCAAATATCCAACCCCATGCTGATAATGCAATCGTCTGGCATGATGAGCATCTCTACCTGCTAGATCAGCGCATACTGCCGCTTCAGACCGAGTTTATCAGGCTGAATACCGGGGATGAGGTTGCCAATGCCATTCGTGACATGGTGGTACGTGGTGCTCCCGCAATTGGCATTACAGCTGCCTTTGGTGTTGTCATTGCCGCCCGGAGTGTCTGGGAAAAAGAGGGGGCAGGGTGGAAGGAGGCTATGGCCGCTGATCTTACTACATTGGCAGCATCACGCCCCACTGCGGTCAATCTGTTTTGGGCACTGGAGCGTATGCAAAAGGTGATTGCCGGGCTGGGTGCAGAAAATCCAACCCCAAGGCTGCTGGCAGAAGCGCAGGCAATACATAGAGAGGATATTGCCGCCAACCGGCGTCTGGGCGATTTGGGCGCAGATTTGATTGCCGGGCCAACATCTGTCATCACCCATTGCAATGCGGGTGCCCTTGCAACGGGAGGCTACGGCACCGCATTGGGCGTGATTCGTAGCGCATTTGCTGCAGGAAAGATCAAGCAGGTCTATGCCGATGAAACACGTCCGTGGCTGCAAGGTTCCCGCCTCACGGCCTGGGAGCTTAATCAGGACGAGATTCCTGTCACACTATTGATAGATGGGGCGGCAGCCAGCCTGATGGCCCGAGGCGGTATAGGCTGGATCATTGTGGGGTCTGATCGGATTGCCGCAAATGGCGATGTTGCAAACAAGATTGGAACCTATGGACTGGCTGTTGCTGCAAAGTATCACGGCGTCAAAGTGATGGTTGCAGCACCTACGTCAACAGTCGATATGTCTGTGGCTACCGGTGCTGATATTCCAATTGAGGAGCGTGCTGCTGCCGAAGTGCTTGGCTGTGGAGGAAAACAGCTGGGCACCCCCGGCGTTGATGCCTGGAATCCGGTATTTGATGTGACACCGGCCAGCATGGTGGATGCCATCGTGACAGAGCGAGGCGTTGTCCACCGGCCAAATGCAGAAAAGATGGCGAATTTAATGACAGGTTAATCTCAGGCGGCCTGAAAGCCGTTTTAAGCCGTTTTAATGATGCAGTGGCACCCCGTAGTGTGTTAGAATTCCGCTTTCTTATTTGAGCGCTAACTGAGTGATTTATGGCCGAATTTGCTAAAGAAGTTTTACCGGTCAATCTTGAAGATGAGATGAAGCAGTCCTACCTGGATTACGCCATGAGCGTAATCGTAGGGCGCGCACTCCCCGACGTAAGAGACGGTCTGAAACCCGTGCATCGTCGCGTACTCTATGCGATGAATGTGTTGGGTAATGACTGGAACAAGCCGTACAAGAAATCAGCTCGTGTCGTGGGTGATGTTATTGGTAAGTATCACCCGCACGGTGACACCGCCGTTTACGATACCATCGTCCGCATGGCGCAGCCCTTTTCCATGCGCTACATGCTGGTGGATGGCCAGGGTAACTTTGGCTCGGTCGATGGAGACGCACCGGCCGCCATGCGTTATACCGAGGTTCGCATGGCCAAGATCGCCCACAGCATGCTGGACGATCTGGACAAAGAGACGGTCGATTTTGCTGCCAATTACGATGAATCTGAGCACGAACCCGTTGTGCTGCCAGCGCGAGTCCCCAACCTGCTGGTCAATGGCTCAGCCGGTATTGCCGTCGGCATGGCTACCAATATCCCGCCGCATAACCTGACTGAAACCGTCAATGCCAGCATCGCATTGATTGATAATCCTGAAATCACCATTGAGGGGTTGATGGAGCACATACCGGGGCCGGACTTCCCGACTGCTGCACTGATAAACGGCGCCCGCGGCATACACGAGGCCTACCACACGGGCCGGGGCCGCATCTACATGCGCGCCCGCACAGAGATCGAAACCGACGACGCCTCGGGTAAACAGACGATTGTCGTCCATGAGTTGCCCTATCAGGTCAACAAGGCGCGTCTGTTGGAAAAGATCGCTGATCTGGTCAAAGAGAAGCGCATTGAAGGCATCACTCACCTGCGTGACGAGTCCGATAAAGACGGCATGCGTATGGTTATTGAGCTGCGCCGTGGTGAAGTGGCTGAAGTTATTCTGAACAACCTTTTCCAGCAGACCCAGCTGCAGAGTGTATTTGGCATCAACATGGTGACGTTGGTTGACGGCCAGCCACGTCTGCTGAACCTGAAACAGGTGCTGGAATATTTCATTCGTCATCGGCGCGAGGTGGTAACGCGCCGAACCATCTACCTGCTGCGCAAGGCGAGAGCCAGGGCGCACGTATTGGAAGGGCTGGCTGTTGCATTGGCCAATATTGATGAGGTTATTGCGCTGATCAAATCCGCTGCCAATCCAGCTGAGGCAAAGGCAGGGCTATTGGCCCGTTTCTGGAAATCAGGTGCAGTAGAGACCATGATTGGACGTGCTGGAGCCGATGCTTCACGCCCGGAAGAGCTGGGTTCTGAATTTGGTTTGACTGAGCAGGGCTATCGGCTCTCCGAGGTTCAGGCCCAGGCGATTCTGGATCTGCGTCTGCATCGTCTGACAGGGCTTGAACAAGATAAAATAATTAGTGAATACAGTGAGATAATAGAAAGGATTAAGGATCTACTTGATATTCTATCCAGTGCTGATCGCTTGATGAACGTGATCCGCGAAGAGCTCTGTAGCATTCGTGATCAATTTGGTGATGAGCGCCGTACCGAGATCATGCAGAACAGGCTTGATCTCAGCCTGGAAGATTTGATCACTGAAGAGGATGTGGTTGTCACACTCTCTCACGCCGGTTATGCCAAAGCTCAGCCTCTGGATGTCTATCAGGCGCAACGCCGTGGCGGAAAAGGCAAGTCAGCCACTCGCACCAAAGAAGAAGATTTCATCGATCAACTGTTTGTGGCCAGCACCCATGATACCGTGCTCTGTTTTTCAAGCCGGGGTAAGGTCTACTGGCTGAAGGTCTATGAGCTGCCTCAGGCGGGTCGTGCCGCACGCGGCAAACCGATGATCAACCTGCTGCCACTGGAAGAGGGTGAGCGCATCAATGCCGTACTGCCGGTACGCGAGTACAGCGATGACAAATATGTCTTTATGGTTAGCAGCTCAGGCACGGTCAAAAAGTCCCGTCTGACCGATTTCTCCCGTCCTCGTGCCAATGGCATTATTGCCGTTGACCTGCGTGATGATGACCAGTTGGTAGGTGTTGCCATTACGGATGGCAGCAAGGATGTGATGCTTTTTACCAGCAGCGGCAAAGCCGTTCGGTTTAATGAGAGCCATGTACGCCCCATGGGGCGCACCGCCTGTGGTGTTCGTGGTATTCGTCTGGCTGAAGGGCAGAAGGTCATTGCCCTGATTATTGCGGATGATGGCATGGTGTTGACGGTTACAGAGAATGGCTTTGGCAAACGCACCCCCATAGACGGCTACCCTGTCCATGGTCGTGGTGGCATGGGTGTTATCTCTATCCAGACCAGTGATCGCAACGGTGCTGTGGTCGGTGCTGTGCCCGTACAGCAACAGGACGAAATCATGCTCATCACCGATGGCGGACCCCTGGTTAGAACCCTGGTCGATGATGTCTCCATTGTGAGCCGTAACACCCAAGGCGTGAAGATGATCAGCCTCACCACAAAAGAGAAGCTGATCGGCATTGCACGCATTGAAGGGCTGGATGATGAGTCTGAATCAGCTGGCGAGACAGATGCCGAATCTTAAATTCTAATATAAACAATATTTTAAATAGCAATCTTAAAGCGGAGACTTACTATGGCGCGAACCTTTAATTTCAGTGCTGGCCCAGCGGTACTGCCTGAAGAGGTGCTTCTTCAAGCACAGGAAGAGATGCTGGATTGGCACGGCAGTGGCATGTCTGTAATGGAGATGAGCCACCGCGGTAAAGAGTTCGTATCCATTGCTGAACAGGCAGAAGCAGACCTGCGTGAGCTTATGGCTGTGCCGGATAATTACAAGGTGCTGTTCCTGCAGGGTGGTGCTTCCAGCCAGTTTGCCATGGTGCCTTTGAACCTGATGCGTGGAAATCCAACGGCCGACTATATCAATACCGGTGCCTGGTCTAAAAAGGCCATTGCTGAGGCAAAGAAGTTCTGTGAAGTGAATGTTGCTGGTACAGCTGAAGAGTCAAGTTTTACAACCGTGCCCAGCCAGGAAGAGCTGGATCTTAACCCCGATGCTGCCTATCTCCATTTCACGCCTAATGAAACGATTGGGGGTGTTGAATTCCCTTATCTACCCGATGCTGGCGATGTGCCTCTGGTTGCGGATATGTCTTCCAATATCCTCTCTCGCCCGGTAGATGTCTCAAAGTACGGCATTATCTATGCGGGTGCCCAGAAAAACATTGGGCCTGCCGGACTAACGGTAGCTATTGTACGTGATGATCTGATTGGTGAGGCTGTTCCAGGCACTCCAGCCATGTTTGATTACAAGACGCTCTCCGACGCAGATTCCATGTACAACACACCACCGACCTATGCCTGGTATTTTGCTGGCCTGGTTTTTAAATTGTTGAAACGTAAAGGTGGTTTGGCTGCAATGGCTGAGACCAATCAACGTAAGGCAAAGGCGCTGTATGATGCCATTGATAATTCCAGTTTTTATGCAAACCCAGTGGATATAAACTGCCGATCATTGATGAATGTGCCCTTTACACTGGCTAATGCTGATCTGGATGCTACCTTCCTTGCTGAAGCAAAAGAAGCTGGATTGGTCACCTTAAAAGGGCATCGTTCTGTAGGTGGCATGCGTGCCAGTATCTACAACGCTATGCCAGAAGAGGGTGTGCAAGCCCTGATAGATTTTATGGCTGATTTCGAAAAGCGTAACGGTTAAATCAGAGATTGCAGGGTGGGCACGTAGTTTGTGTCCACGCAACACTAAAATATATAAACATTCTTCAACCATTGAAGAGTGGCGGGGACAGATAAAATAATGCACAAAATACTGACGCTGAATAATATTTCTGTAGCCGGATTAGAGCGGTTGCCACGAGATAGCTATGAGGTCGCTTCTGAAATCTCCCACCCGGATGCCGTGCTGGTGCGTTCATTCAAGATGCACGATATGGAACTCCCTGAGAGCGTAAAGGCGATAGGCCGCGCCGGGGCTGGAACAAATAACATTCCAATACCGGCAATGAGTGAGCGAGGCGTGGTGGTTTTTAATGCCCCCGGTGCCAATGCCAATGCTGTTAAAGAGTTGGTAGTCGCTGGCATGCTCATTGCCGCCCGGAATATTGGCCAGGCCTGGTCGTACGCCCAGGGGTTAAGTGGTGATGATGCCACTATTCATTCTCAGGTTGAGAAGGGTAAAAAACAGTTCGTGGGTTTTGAGTTGCCCGGCCGTACCCTCGGTGTAGTGGGTCTGGGTGCTATTGGTGTACAGGTTGCAAATGCCGCTAATGCCTTGGGCATGAATGTGGTGGGTTTTGATCCCACTATCACCGTACAGCGTGCCTGGGAGCTGGAAGCCGGGGTTGAGCAGGCTGTCAGTGTTGATGATCTGCTTTACAGGGTCGATTTTGTTTCAGTTCATGTTCCACTGATGGAAGAGACCAAACACCTGATTAATGCGCAACGCATAAAACTGATGCGTAAAAATGCCGTGGTACTCAATTTTGCGCGGGATGGCATCGTGGATGATGATGCCGTCTGCACAGCTATGGATGAGGGACGCCTCTATGCTTATGTCTGTGACTTCCCGACCAACCAGCTAAAAGAGCATCCCCGAGTGATTGCCTTGCCGCACATCGGTGCTTCAACCGGCGAGGCTGAAGATAATTGCGCCATCATGGTAGCCAATCAGGTGCGTGATTACCTGGAAAATGGCAGTGTTCGTAATTCAGTCAATTTTCCAGAGATCAATCTGCCACGCACAGAAGGGCATCGTATTGCCATTGTCAACAGTAATGTACCTAATATGGTGGGGCAGATCTCCACTGATCTGGCACAGCAGGGGTTGAATATTATTGACCTGCTGAATAAATCCCGTGGTGATATTGCTGTTACACTGCTGGATGTTGACCAGATGCCATCAGAAGAGACACTGGATCTGATTCGAAACATTGACGGCGTACTCTCTGTACGCAGTTTATAACAGTACACAACCTATTGATCCGTATGAGCGACGACCAACAACTCAAGGCAATCAGAAACAGAATCAATGAGCTGGATGAGCAGATCCAGGCATTGATCAGCCAAAGGGCGGAAGCAGCTCAAGAGGTGGCGCAGATCAAGCTGGCTGCAGACGCTCAGGCAGAGTTCTACCGCCCGGAACGTGAGGCAGATGTGCTGCGCAAGGTGAAGGCCCGAAACCAGGGGCCGCTGGATGATGAGGAGATTGCCCGCCTCTTCAGAGAGATCATGTCTGCCTGTCTGGCGCTTGAAGAGCCAATGAAGATCGCCTTTCTCGGCCCTGATGGCACTTTTACCCAGGCCGCAGCACTGAAACACTTTGGTCACTCGGTTCAGACTCAATCAGTCGGCTCCATCTCCGAGGTGTTTCGGGATGTTGAGTCCGGGGCATGTCACTATGGTGTTGTGCCTGTGGAAAACTCTACCGAAGGGGTAGTGACCCACACCCTGGATATGTTCCTTAGCTCACCTTTGCAGATCTGTGGTGAGGTTTCTCTGCGTATCAATCACCATCTGTTAAGCACTAGTGAAGAGATAGCACAGATCCAAACCATCTATTCGCACCAGCAGTCATTAGCCCAGTGTCGGGGCTGGTTGGATCGAAACCTGCCACTGGCCAAACGGGTGAGTGTTGGCAGCAATGCCGAGGCGGCCAGGATAGCTGCAGCTGACTCTCAATCAGCAGCTATTGCCAGCGAGGCGGCAGCTGAGATCTATGGGTTGAAGATATTGTCTCAAAGTATTGAGGACGAACCCGGTAATACCACCCGCTTCCTGGTCATTGGCAAACAGGAAGTAGCGTCATGTGGTTCGGATAAAACCTCTCTGCTGTTAGCTACGCGTAATGTTGCTGGCGGCCTGCATCGGTTGTTGGCTCCATTGGCTGAGCATAGTGTGAGCATGACACGGATTGAATCACGGCCCTCTCGTCGAGGCAGATGGGAGTATGTCTTTTTTGTAGACATAGATGGCCATAAGGATGACGATAACGTGGCGCAAGTGCTTGAAAATCTAAAGAATGAGGCTCAAGTCTGTAAAATTCTTGGCTCCTATCCAAAAGCTGTACTTTAACGCAATAGCCTTGGGGTTTGCTCTTTCTGCGCTATTGATCTGTCATATCCATGCAAAAAATAACCGATAACCCATTTCTAAAATATGCGGCTCCTGGCATTTCAGGGCTGCATCCCTACATACCTGGAAAACCAATCTCTGAACTGGAGCGTGAGTTTGGGATATGTGACTCAGTAAAGTTGGCATCCAATGAAAATCCACTCGGTGCCAGCCCCAAAGCAAAGGCTGCTGTTGCTGCTTTATTAGATGAGCTGGCGCGTTATCCAGACGGTGGTGGCTTTGAATTGCGTACAGCACTCGCTAAATTTCATAGCATTGAGGCTGAAGCTGTCACGCTGGGTAATGGATCAAATGATGTACTTGATTTGATTGCTCGCACCTTTTTGGCTCCAGGTTCTGAGGCTATCTTCTCTGAGCATGCCTTTGCGGTGTATCCTATTTGTACCCAGGCGGTAGGTGCAACCTCCAGGGTTGCTCCGGCGCATGATGGTTCAGCTGGGCCACGCTTTGGCCATAATTTGAAGGCCATGCGTGAGTTGGTTGGTGAAAAAACCAGGGTCGTCTTTATTGCTAACCCAAATAATCCAACGGGAACCTGGTTACCTAAAAATGAACTGCTAGAATTTGTTGATGGACTGCCTTCGCAAGTGATTGTGGTTGTTGATGAAGCCTATACTGAATATGTGGAAGAGGGGGCCTATCCTGATGCTACTCAGTGGTTGGGACAATACCCAAATCTCATTGTGACCCGTACATTTTCCAAAGCTTACGGGTTAGCTGCACTGCGAGTTGGCTATGGTCTTTCCCATCCTGATGTGGCTGAGCTGTTAAACAGGGTTCGACAACCCTTTAATGTGAATGCCCCTGCGCTTGCAGCGGCACTCGCTACACTGGGTGATCAGGCGCATATCAGGCAATCTGTCGCTGTTAACCGTACTGGAATGGCTCAGCTCATAGCAGGGTTTGAAAAGTTGGGACTGGATTACATCCCCTCTGTGGGTAATTTCGTCTGTGTAGATGTGGGTCGTTCTGGTGCTGAAGTGGATGCTAAATTATTGCGAGAAGGGTGCATTACACGTCCTATTGGCGGTTATGGCATGCCTCAACATCTCCGCATAACTGTAGGGCTGGAAGATGAAAACCAGCGATTCCTTCAAACCTTGGAGTCCGTATTGAAATGAAGATACAGCGCCTTGCCATTATTGGCGTTGGATTGATTGGCGGATCTCTGGCGCAAGCCCTGCGTAAAGCCGATGCCGTAGTGGAGGTCGTTGGCTGTGGTCGAGGTAAACCCAATCTGGAAAAAGCGGTGGAGCTTGGTGTTATTGATCGCTATACGCACGATATAGGTGAGGCGGTTGGTGGGGCTGATATGGTTTTTGTCGCTGTGCCACTTGGCGCAATGAAATCAACCTTTCAGGCCATGCGGGGAAACCTGTCACCCAATGCAATAGTCACCGATGGCGGCAGTGCCAAAGCAAGTGTTGTAAGGGATATTACTGAGGCCTTTGGTGAGTTGCCATCTAATTTTGTCCCTGGCCACCCTATTGCCGGGACAGAACGTAGCGGGGTTGAGGCTGCTTTTCCAACGTTGTATCAGAATCGCCGTATCATTCTTACGCCACTGAACAGTACGAACCCGGATGCATTGGCTAAAGTGGATGCCATGTGGCAACTCTGTGGCGCTGATGTAACACACATGGAAGTAGAGCATCATGATGAAGTGCTGGCTGCAACCAGCCATCTTCCACACATGCTGGCCTTTAGTCTTGTCGATGTGCTGGCGCAGATGAAGGAAAATGATGAGATTTTTCGTTATGCAGCCGGTGGCTTCAGGGATTTTACCCGTATTGCCTCCAGCAGTCCGGTGATGTGGCGGGACATCTGTCTGGCAAATCGGGAGGCACTGGGTGGGATGTTGGAGCAATTTGCTGCAGAACTGACCCGTCTCTCTGAAATTCTGCGCGAAGGTGATGGAGATCATCTGCTTGAGATATTTGAGCGCGCCAAGGCAGCCCGTCACCGATTTGCAGATTAAACAAAAGCCCTTTTTCAGGATTAGCAAAAAATTGAACCCATCCAACACCATTAGCTTCAACGTAAAACCTGGCGGCAAACTACAGGGTAGCTTGCGTGTCCCAGGTGATAAATCCATCTCCCATCGCTCCATCATGTTTGGCTCGCTAGCTGAAGGGGTCACCCAAATAAGCGGCTTTCTTGAAGGGGATGATGCGCTGGCCACCCTGAATGCCTTCCGTCAGATGGGCGTCAGGATTGAAGGGCCGGACAGTGGTCGGGTCACCATTTATGGCGTTGGCATGCAGGGGCTGAAAAGAGCAAAAGAGCCGCTGGACGTTGGCAACTCTGGCACCTCAATGCGACTGCTGTGCGGTCTGCTGGCCGGGCAGGGATTCAAGGTGACATTAGTCGGTGACAGTTCGCTATCAGGCCGCCCCATGCGGCGGGTTACATCGCCACTGGCAGAGATGGGGGCAAAGATTGAGGCCACCGAGGCAGGCACTGCACCGCTGGTTATCCATCCAGTCGATCATCTGCAAGGTATTGACTATCTCATGCCGGTAGCCAGTGCACAGGTGAAATCATGTCTGCTGTTGGCCGGACTTTATGCCAAAGGCCAAACTAGCACAACAGAGCCTGCCCCCACGCGGGATCACACTGAACGCATGATGGCTGGGTTTGGTTACGATATCCGGCGTGAAGGCCCCAGGGCAACGCTCTCTGGCGGAGGTCGTTTTACCGCATGTACCCTGGATATACCTGCCGATATCTCATCAGCCGCTTTTTTTCTGGTTGGAGCCACTATTGCTGAAGGGTCTGATTTGACACTGGAGCATGTGGGCATCAACCCCACACGCATTGGTATCATCAATATACTGCGTGAGATGGGGGCAGATATTGAGGTGCTGAATGAACGTGATGCCGGCGGAGAGCCTGTAGCTGACCTGCATGTTCGTTCCAGCAGATTGAAAGGAATTAAAATCCCTGAAGATCAGGTTCCTCTGGCGATTGATGAATTTCCTGCGCTCTTTATTGCTGCGGCATGTGCTGAAGGAGAGACCGTTCTGAGCGGCGCTGAAGAGTTGCGGGTAAAGGAGAGTGATCGCATTCAGGTCATGGCCGATGGCCTGGTTGCACTGGGGATTGATGCCCAACCCACGCCAGATGGAATGATCATCCAAGGCGGGCAGATCCAGGGGGGCACTGTCGACAGCCATGGCGATCACCGCATTGCCATGTCATTTGCGATTGCTGCGCTTCGGGCATCAGGCGAAATTACGATTACAGACTGTTCCAATGTCAATACCTCATTCCCCGGATTTGTCTCACTCGCTGCCGGGGCGGGTCTGAATATCTCATCATCATGATCCCTGTCATTACAATCGACGGCCCCAGCGGCTCTGGCAAAGGCACCATCAGTCGGCTTGTGGCAGAGCATCTGGGGTGGAATCTGCTGGATAGCGGTGCCATCTACCGTGTGTTGGGGCTTGCTGCTGAAAGGGCAGGCATCTCTGCACAGCAAAGATCTGAGCTGGCCATATTGGCCCGCAGCCTGGATTTACATTTTCAGGGTGAAAAAGTGCTATTGGGAGATGAGGATGTCAGCCAGCTGATCCGTACAGAAACGGCAGGAAACGCGGCCTCAAAAGTGGCAGCTGTACCGCAGGCGCGGGCGGCTCTGCTGGATTGGCAACGGGCTTATGCCAAAGCACCTGGCCTGGTGGCAGACGGACGGGATATGGGTACGGTTGTCTTTCCCGATGCTGCAATCAAGATATTTCTTACCGCAAGTGCGCAAGAACGCGCTTTAAGGCGTTATAAGCAGTTGAAAGAGAAGGGGTTGGATGCTAGTCTTGCGAGTCTGGTTGCTGAAATTCAGGAACGTGATGATCGTGATCAGAATCGCAGTGTGGCTCCACTCAAAGCGCCAGCCGCAGCGCTAGAGATAGAGTCAACCTCACTGTCGATAGATGAGGTGCTGAAACAGGTCTTGGATAGGGTACAGGAAACCTATCCGGAACTGGCTATTTCAGCACCCGAATAGGGGGCTTGTGGGGAAGGTATCCCAAAAGCCAATTGTTAAACTATAACCGTTTGACCATGCAGCATCGGACAGACGTAAATGCGGCATATCAGGAAAATCAAACCCATGACCGAAAGTTTTGCAGAACTATTTGAGCAGAGTATTGCCAATACTCAGCTCCGTACAGGTGCCATCGTTATCGGTACCGTCATTGAAATCACCTCCGACAACGTTATCGTTAACGCTGGACTCAAGTCCGAAGGCGTCATCCCCAGATCCCAGTTTCTTGACAGCGATGGTCAGATTGAAGTTGCTGTCGGTGATCAAGTGGATGTTGCGCTGGATGCCGTTGAAGATGGCTTTGGCGCAACCCGTCTCTCCCGCGAAAAAGCTAAACGCGATCAAGCCTGGCGATTCCTTGAGAAGGCTTCAGAGGCTGAAGAGACTGTTGTTGGTCGCATCAATGGCAAAGTCAAAGGCGGATTCACTGTTGAATTAGGTGAAGTTCGCGCCTTCCTGCCAGGTTCTCTGGTCGATGTTCGCCCTGTACGTGATACGGCCTACCTCGAAGGCAAAGATCTTGAATTCAAGGTCATCAAACTGGATCGCCGCCGCAATAACGTTGTTGTATCCCGCCGTGCTGTTGTTGAGTCTGAGTACAGTGCTGAGCGCGAAGCCCTGCTGGAAAGCCTGCAAGAGGGTATGGAGATCAAGGGCGTCATCAAGAACCTCACTGACTACGGTGCATTCGTTGATCTGGGCGGCATTGATGGACTGCTGCACATCACCGATATGGCTTGGAAGCGCGTCAAGCATCCTTCAGAGGTTGTCGAGATCGGTGATGAAGTTACCGTTAAGGTTCTGAAATTCGACCGTGAGCGCAGCCGCGTATCTCTCGGCTTGAAGCAGATGGGTGATGATCCATGGGTCAATCTGGCTCGCCGCTATCCAGAGCATACCCGCCTGTTTGGTAAGGTGACTAACATCGCCGACTACGGTTGCTTTGTCGAAATCGAAGAGGGTGTTGAAGGTCTGGTTCACGTCTCTGAGATGGATTGGACCAACAAGAACGTCCATCCATCCAAGCTGGTACAGCTGGGTGACGAGGTTGAAGTCACCGTGCTGGATATCGATGAAGAGCGCCGTCGCGTATCTCTCGGTATGAAGCAGTGCCAAGCCAACCCATGGGATGAGTTCTCCAACAACTTCAAGAAAGGTGATCATGTCACCGGTAAGATCAAATCCATTACCGATTTTGGCATCTTCATCGGACTGGATGGCAACATCGATGGACTGGTTCACCTGTCAGACATCTCTTGGGATGAGGCTGGTGAGGGTATCATTCGTAACTATAAGAAAGGACAGGAGATTGAAGCTGTTGTCCTCTCTGTTGACCCAGAGCGTGAGCGTATTTCACTGGGTGTCAAACACCTTGATAAAGACCCCTTCTCCAGCTATGTTGGTGCAAATGCCAAGGGTAGCATTGTAAAGGGTACAGTTAAGGAAGTTGATGCCAAAGGTGCAGTCATCACCCTGGATGAGGGCATTGAGGGTTATCTACGTGCATCCGAGCTGTCTCGTGATCGTGTAGAAGATGCGCGCTCAGTACTGAAGGAAGGTGAAGAGATCGAAGCCAAGTTTCTTGGTGTTGATCGTAAGAACCGTACGATATCACTTTCCATCAAGGCCAAAGATGTTGATGAAGAGACATCAGCTATCAAAGGCTACGCTTCTGCAGCTAAAGCTGGAAAAGCGACACTGGGCGATCTGTTAAAAGAGCAAATGGGTGAGAAGGGCTAGCCAGCTACTCCTGATCCCTAAGTGGCCATATAGCACATGGGGTAGCTATGCTGCCCCAATATCTAGATAGGGAAACTGAAGTGACGAAATCAGATTTAATTGAAGCCATCGCTAAACAGCAAAGCCATCTTGCATCTCGTGATGTTGAACTTGCTGTTAAATGTGTTCTCGAACAGATGAGTCAAGCATTAGCATCTGGGGAGCGCATTGAAATTAGAGGGTTTGGTAGCTTTTCGTTGCATTATCGCCCACCGCGAACGGGAAGAAACCCAAAGACCGGCGAATCAGTTGCTCTATCTGGAAAATATGTGCCTCATTTCAAGCCTGGCAAAGAGTTACGAGAAAGAGTAAATCTAAGTGTCGGGCATGAGACTCAAACAGCTTCGGAATAAGATAAAGTAGTCAAAACAAAAAACCGCCCAAGTCTGCTTGGGCGGTTTTTTTATTCTATATCGTCTTAAGCCAAAGGCAATTCAGTTAATGACTAAGCCTCTACGGCAACAGATCCCATACCAGTCAGATAGTGCATCACTGTTTGCAGCAATACGGGAGATGCCATGGGCAATGTTTCTTGATAGTGGCCGCCCGTTAATTGATCAGGGTCGCTATGATATTCTGGTTGCAGACCCAATCGCCACACTGGTCACTCAAGGTCAATATACTCAGATTAAAGACCAACAGGGCAGCCGCACATCCAAAGATGACCCTTTAACCCTTCTGCATGCACTGTTAAAACCAAAGATAACTGAATTTCCAGATCTGCCTTTTTGGGGTGGTGCTGTTGGCTATTTTGGTTACGATCTTGGGCGGCGATTTGAACATCTGCCTGCTGTGGCCGCTTATCCCGGACAATTACCGGATATGGCTATTGGAATCTATGATTGGGCCTTGGTTGTTGATCATCAAAAGCAACAAAGCTGGCTGGTAGGAGGGGGACGAAGCGCCTCCACCAAGGAAAAGTGGAAAGAGCTTGTTGCTCAATTCAGTCAATCCATTGATGTAGTCAACCAACCTGCTTTTCATGTGCAAGGGGAGATCAGGAGCAACATGGATAAGCAGCAATATGCTGCAGGTTTTGACAAGATCCAACGCTATATTCATGACGGAGATTGCTATCAGATAAACTTTTCACAATGTTTTTCAGTACAGGTAAAGGGTGACCCCTGGATTGCATATCAGACACTGCGAAAATCCAACCCCGCCCCTTATGCCGCCTATTTAAGCACACCGTTTACCCAAATCCTCAGCTGCTCACCAGAGCTGTTCTTGCAGGTGCATGGCAATCTGGTCAAAACAAAACCCATTAAAGGTACTGCACCTCGCGGGGCAAACCAAAAAGAGGATAAGCTGCTTATTGAGCAACTTATCCACAGCCAGAAAAACCAGGCTGAAAACCTGATGATTGTTGATCTGCTGCGTAATGATCTTGGTAAGAGCTGTAAAATTGGTACTATTCAAGTGCCAGAAATATTTAATGTTGAGTCATTTGCTACCGTGCATCACTTGGTCAGTACTGTCACTGGAATGATGGCATCTGATGCTGATGCCATCAGCCTTTTGCGTGGCTGCTTTCCGGGGGGATCAATTACAGGGGCACCTAAACTCAGGGCCATGGAGATTATTGATAAACTGGAGCCTCATCATAGAGGGGTTTATTGTGGATCAATAGGTTACATCGGCTTTGATGGCAATATGGAGACCAACATTGCTATCCGCACTCTGGCCACCTCTGAAGGGAAGATCCACTTCTGGGCAGGCGGCGGTATTGTGGCTGACTCAATCATTGAGGATGAGTATCAGGAAATACGCCATAAAGCGGCAGCCATGTTTAAACTTTTGGAACACCAAAAGATATACAGCTAGCTGTTGTCGTATGTAACCTATAGATGATGGTAGAATTCCCCCGTCAGTTTTCGGCTGAAAAACACCCCTAACAAAACAACTTAAAGGAAAGAGAAAGTGCTTGAACTGGTAAAAGCAGGTGGCTGTCTGATGGTGCCAATCATAGTGTGCTCAATCCTGGCCTTGGCGATCATATTTGAGCGTTTATGGGCGCTTCAGACACGGCGTGTCCTGCCGAATAACCTGGTTGCAAAGGTATGGGCCCTGCATAAAAACAATCAACTGACAAACGTGCAAATTGACATCATTCGGGAAAGCTCCCCATTGGGACGTATTCTTGCAGCAGGGCTACTCAACCGCATGCATTCGCGTGAGGTAATGAAGGAGTCCATTGAGGAGGTGGGGCGCCAGGTTGTTCATGAGCTGGAGCATTATCTGAATACACTGGGCACTATCGCTTCAATCTCGCCACTTTTGGGGCTGTTGGGTACCGTTATCGGCATGATCGAAGTATTTGCCGCCATTGTTGGGGCCGGTGTTGGCAACCCTGCAGAGCTGGCTGGCGGCATCTCCAAGGCGTTGATTACAACGGCTACCGGCCTCTCCGTGGCCATTCCTGCCATTATCGCCCATCGTTATTTTGGCGGCCGGGTTGAACGTCTGGTGGTTGGTATGGAAGAAGAGGCATTGAAGATGATTGATATCATGCAGGGTGAGCGGGAGAAAGAATGAACCTTCGTCCTCACCGTAAAGAGCCACCCGAGGTCAATCTTACGCCACTGATCGATGTGGTATTTTTACTGCTCATCTTTTTTATGGTTTCGACAACGTTTCAGAAAGAGTCTCAAATCAAGATTGAATTACCAGAGGCGCAGACACAATCAACCACTGAGCCACTCCCCAAGGTTTTGGATATCACAATAGATGCAGAAGGGCGCTTTTTTGTGAACCAGCGAGAGGTTGTTTCAAGTGATATCGAGACCATTAAGCAGGCGATTGCAAAAGCCATCGGAGAGCAAAAGGATATACCTGTAGTTATCACAGGTGATGCCAATGCAACCTGGCAGGCTATTATGAAAGCTATGGATGCAGCCAGCCAATTGGGATTGGTCAACATGACCTTTCCTGCAACAGTGCCCCCCGCGCAGAATTAACTGCATCAGCTTCAGTGAAACGCCTGGATAGCTACTGGAACAGTCTCAATGCAGTCTCCATTGCATTGCGGCCTGTTTCCTGGGTGTTCCGCCTGCTTGCCTGGATTCGCCGCTACGCGTATCAAATTGGGTTGTTTCAACAGCACAAACTGCCTGTTCCCGTCATTGTTGTTGGTAATATTTCAGTGGGCGGCACGGGTAAAACACCACTCGTAATCTGGCTGGCGGCCTATTTAAAAACGCTGGGATATAAGCCGGGCATCGTTGCCAGAGGCTATGGCGCACAAGTTGGTGATACACCACGCCAAGTCACTGTGCAGAGCTGTATAGAAGAGGTGGGAGATGAGCCACTGCTCATAGCACGCAGAACAGGTTGCCCCATGTTTGTCGCCCCCAATCGTGTTGCAGCAGCAGATGCGTTACTGAAAAACAGTGACTGCAACGTGATTATCTCCGATGATGGTATGCAACATTACGCCTTGGGGCGTGATATTGAAATCGCTGTTGTGGATGGTAAACGCCGCTTTGGCAATGGTCTCTGCCTGCCAGCAGGGCCATTAAGAGAGCCACCATCACGCCTTGCCAGCGTTGATCTGGTTATAGTTAATGGCATGGCCAGGCCAGATGAAAACAGTATGCAGATTATTGCTGGAAAGGCGGTAAATCTTGGCAACCCGGGATACACCTGCGATCTGGATAAGTTTTCTGGAGAACAGGTGCATGCGGTGGCGGGCATTGGTAACCCACAACGTTTTTTTCAGCTCTTGAAAGATCATGGTTTGCAGTTGATAGAACGGGCTTTTCCTGATCATCATCGGTTTACAAAGAAAGATATAACCCCCGATGATAAATTACCTGTATTCATGACTGAAAAAGATGCCGTAAAATGTAGACATTTCGCCCAACCAAGACACTGGTACTTGTCCATAGATGTAAATGTGGATGATGCCTTTTCCAATCGGTTGGCAGAACTATTGAGAGGTTTAGAACGTGGATAAAAAACTGTTGAATATCCTGGCTTGTCCTATCTGTAAAGGCAAGCTGAAATATGACCGCAAGGCAAAAGAGCTAATCTGCAAGGTAGATCGGCTTGCCTTTCCTATTCGGGACGACATCCCGGTGATGCTCGAACAAGAGGCACGCCAACTGCCTGCGGATGAGGAAGTGATTTAGCCACACAATGTCACAGAAAGATTTTAAGGTTGTATTGCCTGCAAGGTATGCCTCAAGCCGCTTGCCCGGAAAGCCGGTTTTGGATATTGCAGGCAAACCCATGATCCAGCATGTCTATGAACGCGCCTGTGAGAGTGGAGCAGCAGAGGTCATCATTGCCACAGATGATGAGCGGGTTGCAAGCTGTGCCAGAGGATTTGGCGCAGAGGTCTGTATGACAAGCACTGCTCATCATAGTGGAACTGACCGGATTGCAGAGGTGGTAAAAAAACTTGGATGGGCAGATGAGACCATTGTTGTCAATCTGCAGGGTGATGAGCCCTGTATGCCTCCACAGTTGGTCAATCAGGTTGCGACTGATATGGCATCACATTCACATGCCCACATCACGACACTGTTCAGTAGAATTACCGACCGGAAAACACTGTGTGATCCACACGCGGTAAAGGTCGTTACAGATGCTGAAGGGTACGCGCTCTATTTCAGTCGTGCGCCCATACCGTACCATAGAGATGAGTTCCTTTCTGGCCAGGATGACATGCTACCGCAGGATACAATCTTTGCCCGACATATTGGTCTCTATGCCTATCGTGCCGCTTTTCTGGAGCAATTTGTAAGTTGGCCACCCGCCCCGCTGGAGCAGGCAGAGTCACTGGAACAGCTGCGTGTGCTCTGGCACGGTGGCGTTATTCATGTCACTGAGGCTACCGTTGAGCCTGGGCATGGTGTGGATACTGAAGATGACCTGCAGCGTGCAACACAGCAACTGGAGTAATACAGCGCTAAGAGGAGACCAAAATGGCAACACGTACAATCAATGAGAGTGGCATTGAGTTGATCAAGCATTTTGAATCACTCAGGTTGAAGGCCTATCAAGACAGTGTTGGTATATGGACGATAGGTTGGGGACACACCGGCCTGACCCATAGGGATGGGACGGTCTACGAAGGTAGGGAAATCACTGAAGATGAAGCTGTGGCTCTGCTTAAACGGGATCTGAAAACATTCGAAGAGGACGTGGAAAACTGTGTGGATGTAGAGATCAATGACAACCAGTTTTCTGCCTTGGTGAGTTTTGCATTTAACCTCGGTGGGACAAACCTGCGCAAGTCAACCCTATTGAAAAAACTCAATGATGAGCAGCATTTTAATGCCAGTAAAGAGTTTAAAAAATGGAGCAAGGCGGGAGGAAAAAGGCTTGAGGGGCTGGTACGTCGTAGAATATCCGAACGCAATCTTTTCTGTTCTTTCCCAAACCCAGTTGTTAAGAAATTGCCAGATAACTGGGAAGAGGCATATAAAAACCTATAAATATAATGGCTTGAGTTTCTTTGTTTTATCCTTTGGTATATGGCAGTCAGGCTTATAATTTTTAACGGCATTCCATAATGCAGCCCCATCCCATTTGCACTTGTTTTTTCCATAAAGTGCCTGGTTCAAAGTAAGAATATTTGCGGTAGTTGTCTCATCAAAATGAAGAGCAAGTTCTGCAAGGCCTTTAGGTGGATCGGACGGCCATACGGTTTTACCCCAGGCAAGCAGGGTAGCTCGCGCAGCCGAACTATCATTGGCCTGGCATGCCTGCTTCAGTTCAGCCAGGATTTTATTATGGCTCTTTACTTTGGGTTCATTGCTGTTTGTCAGGGCACTATTTGTTAACTGTCGGCGGTGACTCAACCACCACCAGGCAATAGCAGTAGACAACCAGCCCAGAGCAAAAAACAGCGCAAGCCAGGGATAAATGTCACTGCCTGGTTTTGATTGAATCTTTTGCTCTGTCACCTCTGAAGGTGCTTTTATATCATGAGTAGTTTTTTGGCTATTGATTATAGCTTTTGGTGGCTCAGCAGGAGGGGGTGTGGCCACTGCACCTACAGCGGGTAGCACTTGAATGCGTTCCTCGGCAATCTGAGCAACCTCTTTCTTGTTTGTCTCTGTATTCCACCAGCTGATCTTTATGGCGGGCAGAATATATGTTCCAGGCTTGGTGGGCACCAGGGCAATCTTCTCCTGACGGATTCCGGTGACACCGTTGCTATCCTTATGATCCTGTAACATCGGCTGATCAGGATACTGTTTAAAACCCTTAGGTGTTTCACTATGCATCTCTGGCAGCTGAGCAGAGGTAATACCGTCTGCCATAATGGCCAGCGTACGGGTAACAGGTTCACCCACACGGAATTCAGGGTTGGCTTTAGGCCAGGATGATGAGAGCTGTAGATTTGTTGCAGGCAGCCAGGGTTGTTCTGCATTCTTTGGGATAGATTTAACCTCAACACTAATAGCTTTTGAGCGGACACGTTTTATTGCCCCTGCCTGCCCGAACATTCCAAATCGCTGACGGCTGTTTTGCATGACCCTGGCTTGAAATGTTATCGGATCTAATATCAGAGTGCCGCTGGCTTGCGGAAATGCAAGGTAATCAATCTGGGAGACAAGATAACGTCTGCCGCCACGTTGTGTTTCATAGGTCTGTTCATCGGCTATCTGCTCAACGATGATGTCGGGATCATTGAAGTGGAGCGCTGACAGACTGGCATCTGCAATATTGACAGCACGGAAGATGCGCACATGAAAGAGCAGTTGCTGCTGCACATAGGCTGTTTTAGGCTCAACAGCCACCTCCATAAAGATATCTTTATTGCCGGTAGCTGATATTGGACCGGTTGCTTCCCGTACCAGGACAGAGGTCGCCTGACTGTGATCACTGCCAAAAGATATGGCCGGTATGGTCAGTTGTCCTGTGGTCTTTGCCATTACACTAAGCGTCCACCGGGTGGTTCGGCTGTAGTCACCGTTGATCATCTTAATGCTCTGGCTTTGACTACGGGAAAAGATCTCAAGACTGTTTTCCAGCGGGCTGAAATCCGGCTCTCCATCTGGCGACCCATTAGCCTCAAATATCAGCTCAAAGGTCTCGTCTATAGAGACCGGATTACGTGAAACCTGTGTCGTAATGGTTGCACCAGATGCATCAGCCGTCTGCAACAGGATCATCAAGGTTAGAAGAGAAAGCAGGAAAAAATGCTTAATGAAATCTGTTTTTACCATTGTTGTGCCTCTTGCACGGGTTGCCGCTGACGTTGATATTGATACTTGAATTTGCGCCTTAATAGCCCGCCAGGATCATCAGGAATACGGCGTAACCACTGCTCAGTTGCCTGTGCAGCATTCTTTTCATCTTCTGTCAGATCTTCTGGTTTTGCCATCTGTGATTTATTCTGTTCACTCTTATGCTGTTCTTCAGGTTTATCCTCTGCTGTGGATGATGCCTGCTCTTGTGGCTTCTCTTCTTTATCACCCTGTTGAGCCTCACTCTCCTGTGACTTCTGCTCTTCGTCAGAGGTATTGCCCTGTTGTGATTTTTGCTGCTGTTGCTCAGCAGATTGATCCTGATCCTCTGGTCTCTCCTGCGACCCTTGTTGCTGTTGCTGATCAGATGAGTCCTGCTCTGATTGCTCCTGCTTATCATTAGAGTTTTGTTGCTTGTCATCAGCGCTTTGCTGCTGATCCTGTTTCTGTTTCTGCTTTTGCTGTTGCTCGATATGCTTTTCGACCAGTTTCCGGTTGTATTCCGCATCCCTGTCAGCTGGATTTAATTCCAGTGCCGCATCATAGGCATGTAGTGCTTCGGGTAGTTTTCCCGCACGGGCCAGGGCATTGCCTTTGTTGTAGAGCGCATCGGGTGTGTTAATTCCATCAAGTGATTCAATGGCCTGTTCATATTCACCGGCTTTGTAATGGGCAGCAGCCCTCCACTCTCTATTCTCAAACTGTCGGGCAGCAGCACTGGCATCACCTTGTTGCAGTGTTTGAGATGCCTGCTGATCCGGTCGGGACCAGAGGCTTTGCCAGTCAAGTGCTGAAGCATTCTGGGCATGTGGTAACAGAATAAAAACAGCCAACACCAGATAGCCACGACGAAAGGCCAGGGCAGCAATCGGCAGAATGAGCAGCAATAACCAGGGGCCTTCCTCTTGCCATTGGTCAGTTGTGAGTACCGCTTCCTTTTCAGCTGCATCAACATGCTGATTCTGCAAGGGAGCAAGCAGGTATCTGATATCATCATCATTAATTGAGAGTTTGTGGTAGCGGCCACCACTGGCTTGAGCCAATTCACTAAGTGCTTGACTCTCCAGGCGTGGCAGTACTATTTCGCCAGCAGCATTCTTTAGAAAACCACCCTCTGGCAGGGCTATGGGTGCGCCCTCAGGGGTGCCAATACCCAACAGGCTAATACGGTATTTTTTATTATCTGTTGCAGCCAGGATCTGTTCTATAGATACGGGTGTGATGCCATCGGTAATAAGTAGAATGTCACCCTGTTGCTGCCCTGCCTGTTCTAATAACTCAGCAGCCTTTTTTACCGCAAGATCGGGACGAGAGCCTTGTGACGGCATGAGGCCCGTCTCAAGGCTATTGATCTGGGCAGCAATGGTGGCCTGATCATCGGTGAGTGGCGTAATCAGAAATAGGGTGCCTGCATAGACAATCAGTGCTGTTTGACCTTCACGGCGCTGCTTCAGGATGTCTGCTACCTTGTACCGGGCGCGGGCCAGCCGACTGGGTTTAATATCCGTGGCATCCATAGAACGGGAGAGGTCCAGCGCCAACACCAGGGCTGATTGTTCCCGGAATACCGGCTGCGCATGCTGCTCCCAAACAGGGCCGGCAATGGCTGTTATCCCCAGCAGACCTGTGAGTCCAATCGCCAACAGTGGCCATCGTCGTCTTACCCCTTGTTCATCCACCAGCAGATAGGGCAGGAGCTCAGGGTCACAGACGGCACGCCATGCCTGGCTGCTGATGGCTCGATACCAGAGCAGCCATAGGATGAACACCAATGGAACAAGTGCCAGAAACCAGAGTGGACGTAGAAAATGAAAGCTATCCATTGTTGTACCTCCATCCAGTACGGACACCGATGATCACGCTGGCGAGTATCAGTGCAACACCCAGTGGCCAGGGGTAGAGGGCGCGAACAGGGCGGAAAAGCTGTCTCTCCTGTTCAATCGGCTCCAGCTCATCCAATAGCCGATAGATGCCTTTTAGCTCATTGATGTCTCTGGCCCTGAAGTAGCGTCCACCGGTTTTGTCGGCAATGGCCTTGAGGGTCTTTTCATCCAGATCCCGTGAAGGATTTACCCGTCGGCTGCCAAAGAAGGAGCGCACAATAATCTCATCTGCACCGATGCCAATGGTGTAGACTTTGACCTCTTTTCGTGCGGCCAGCTCGGCGGCCCGGATAGGCTCAATCTCTCCGGCAGTATTGGCGCCATCGGTTAAAAGAATCAGCACCCGGTTTTCAGCAGGGCGGTTTTGTAACCGTTTGACCCCCAAGCCGATGGCATCGCCGATAGCTGTGCTTCTGCCTGCCAGGCCGATGGCTGATTCATACAGCAGGGTTTTTACCGTCTTCCGGTCGAAGGTCAAAGGTGTCTGCAGATAGGCCTGTTCGCCGAACAGGATCAGGCCGATGCGATCACCTTCCCGGCGTTCAATAAATTCACCGGCAACTTTTTTGGTGGCGGTCAGGCGATCAACCCATTGGTTGTCAAGCCTGAAATCCTCCTCTTCCATGCTTCTGGAGAGATCCACCGCCAACATCAGGTCACGCCCACTCATCGGCAGATCCAGTGGTTCACCCAACCACTGGGGGCGTGCGGCAGCCAGAACAAGCATGACCCAGGCAACAGCAGCCAGCCAGATGAGAATACTCTGCCGGGATGTGCTGTTAAGCGTTTTAGCGCCACCTTCAAAGTCTTCCAGAAAAGGGACGCGCAAGGCGGCATCCTGCTGTTGAGGGGCGGCTGGCATGAGTCGCCTGACCAACAGCGGAAGGGGCAACAGGAGAAGCAGCCATGGCCAATAGAGCGTGATCATCCTTGAGATGCTCCTGGCTTATGGGGCAGGGCATCAATCCATGCAGCAGATATTTTAAGCAGCTCAGCACTATTGATATTTACAGTAGGTTTATAGGGTGCATCAACCAATACACGGCCAGCACCTGTAGAGAACGCATCTTTGAAACTGCTTTTGGCTATGCCGCGATCCAGAAAACAGAGCCAGGCATCATCGGTCAGACTGGCAACATCTGTCCGCGGTGAGTAGCTGAGCGCGATACGTCGCAATAGTGTGGAGAGATCTGTCACCAACTGCCGGTCATCCTGGTCCGCTTTGTATTGGGTCTCTATTTTCTGCAGTG
Organism: Gammaproteobacteria bacterium; assembly: GCA_024275295.1. GTDB lineage: Bacteria > Pseudomonadota > Gammaproteobacteria > Chromatiales > Chromatiaceae > WFXD01. The sequence continues at coordinate 34,403 of JAJRZI010000095.1, forward strand.
CTTTACGTGCCTCTCGACGCAGCTCTCCACGGCGATAGAGGGTTCGACCAAGGAAGAACAGTCCAGCCAGCACCGGAATCAGGATGACCAGTCCCCACCAGCCCGGTGCCAGTGGCCACCAGGAGACTGGCTCTGGCAGATGAATATCCTTGAGTGGTAGCGGCTGCTGTTCTGCCGGATTCATCTGCGCCTCCTGCCAAGGCCTTCCTGCAACACAGTGTAAGGGTCTTGATCTGTGGTGCAGCTCAGCATATGGATGCCAGCGCGTTGACAGAGATTACGTAGCTTGGCTTCATGGGTATGAAAACGCTCAGTGTGTGTTTTTTTAAGCGTACGGCTACCTGTGTCAATCGTGATAGTGCGCTGGCCATTGTTGAGGCGATAGCTTCCTGAGGGAGGCAGCTCTTTTTCCAGCTGGTCATAAATGAGAATCAGCACAACGTCATTATGACGAGCCAGATGTATCAGGTGAGCTTCAGCTGTCTCATCCAGTGAGCGAAAATCACTCAACAAAAAGAGCAGGCTGCCAGGGCGTGCAACCCGGCGAAGGCGGGCCAGTGCATGTTTAGCCGCCTCTTGTTGAGTATTCCCATCAGATTTTGTGGCACTCTGTGGAAATGCATCTGTGAGCTTACGGATGAAATTCAATGCCGCATGCTTGCCTTGTTGTGGTCGTAGTTCAAAGTGGTCAGACTCGGAGAAGATCAGGCCGCCCAAACGGTCACCCTGTTGGATGGCGCTCCAGGCCAGTAGTGCAGCAGCTTTGGCTGCCAGCACAGATTTAAAGAGACCCCGGGTAGCAAAATGCATCGGCGCACGGTAATCAACCCAGAGCAGAATGGAGCGTTCACGCTCCTCTCTAAAGAGTTTGGTAAAGGGTTTCCCGGTGCGTGCTGTCACCCGCCAGTCGAGATTGCGTGCATCGTCACCCGGCTGATAGGGGCGGGCCTCATCAAACTCCATCCCCCGGCCCTTGAATCGGGAGAGATAGTTACCCGTCATGCGCCCCAGAATCTTTACCGCCTTGAGCGGCAGTGAGGCTCCAGCCTTTTGTAGCCCAATCAGGGTGGAGTGATTAACCTGAACACGATCTATGCCTGTCATTTAGATAATCTGAAAACTCATGGCACAGCAATGCGGGAGATGAGCGTCTCTATCAGATGATCAGGCGTAACCCCTTCCGCTTCGGCTTCATAGCTTAAAAGCACACGATGCCGCAGTACATCATGGGCAAGCGTCTGGATATCTTCAGGCGAAACAAAATCCCGACCAGCCAGCCAGGCATGTGCCCGTGCGCAACGATCAAGTGCAATACTGGCGCGTGGGCTGGCGCCATACTCAACCCAGCGGGCAAGATCATCGCCATAGGCCCCAGGGTTACGGGTGGCAAGCACAAGTTGGATCAGATACTCCTCCAGATTCTCAGCCAGATGGATATCCAGCACTTGATCTCTGGCTTCAAACAGCACATTTTGAGAGAGCCGGGCAGGGGGAGGCGGGGGCTGGGCACCTTGTCGTGCCTCACCACGCGCCAGTTGCAGAATGGCCTTTTCGCTGCTGAAATCCGGGTAATCAATACGGACATGCAACAGAAACCGATCCAGCTGCGCCTCAGGCAGTGGGTAGGTGCCCTCCTGCTCTATGGGGTTTTGCGTGGCCATAACCAGGAAGAGCTTTGGCAGAGGATAGGTCACAGAACCCACGGTGATCTGCCGTTCTGCCATCGCCTCCAATAAGGCAGATTGTACCTTGGCTGGGGCGCGGTTGATCTCATCAGCCAGGATCAGGTTGTGAAAAAGTGGTCCCTGTTGAAATTTAAAGGTGCCCTCCTGCTGGCGGAAGATCTCGGTTCCTGTCAGGTCTGCAGGCAGCAAATCAGGGGTAAACTGAACACGATGAAAATTACCATCGATACCATCCCCCAACACCTTAATCGCTCTGGTTTTAGCCAGACTGGGGGCGCCTTCAACCAACAGATGGCCATCAGCCAGCAGCGCGATAAGCAGCCGATTGATCAAGGTCTCCTGACCTATAATCTGCTGGCTTACATAGGTTTGCAGTTGTCTAATTTCGTTTTGGTGTGACATCAGTTTTATCTATCAATTTTTATAGCTACTTTCTGTGATGGATGATTTCGCACAGTGAGACCGGCTTTTTAGATTTCAGTTCCCCGCTTTTAGGAACGCGGAGATTCTATCTGCATCTGATGAAAAAAAGAATCTACCCGTTGCATGGGTTACAATACTGCCATGTCCATGATTTTTGATTTGCACACCCACTCAACAGCATCCGATGGCACAACAACGCCAAAAGAGCTGGTTCAGCACGCCGCTGATCAAGGGATCACCACCCTTGCACTAACTGACCATGATACAACCGATGGATTGGCTGAAGCTGCTGCGACAGCGCAAAGCCTTGGTGTTGGGTTTGTAGGTGGAGTGGAGGTCTCTGTAAACTGGAATAGCCATGTGGTGCATATTGTTGGCCTGGGTATCGACCCTGATTGCAGGGTTTTACAGGATGGCTTGGCTGTATTGCGCCAATTCCGTAATTGGCGTGCAGAAGAGATGGGACGCAGACTGGAAAAGGTGGGTATTGCCGGTGCATTTGAGGGTGCAAAGCGCTTTTCAAATGGGATTCTGATTGGCCGCTGCCATTTTGCCCGCTTTCTTGTGAAGTATGGACATGCTGAGAATGAAAAAAAGGTTTTTCAACATTTTCTAACACGCGGCAAACCGGGGTATGTGCCAGGGAAATGGGCAGAGCTGGAAGATGCTGTGGCATGGATTCGAGCAGCAGGTGGGCAGGCAGTGATTGCGCATCCTGCACGTTACCCCTTTACCCGTACCAAGTTGCGTCGCCTGCTCACAGCATTCACGGATGCAGGTGGAGAGGGGCTGGAGGTTGTCTCTGGAAGCCATAATCGTGATGAGAATTTCAATATGGCCCGGCATGCAAAAGAGTTTGCGCTGCTGGCATCAACAGGTTCAGATTATCATGGCCCTGAAAACCCCTGGCGCAAGCTGGGTCGTTTCCAGGTATTACCTGATGGCTGCACCCCTATTTGGCATAACTGGGCATCTTCTTCAACGCTCTGCGCTGTTAGTGCCTAATAACTGATCAACACTTAATAATTTATCTAAACGGTCTCTCCTCCTCGTGGCTCAATTTTTCCAAATTCATCCAGATAACCCTCAGTTACGACTCATCCGAAGCGCAGTTGAAATCATTCACCAGGGTGGTTTGGTGATCTACCCCACTGACTCCAGTTATGCACTGGGCTGTCATATTGGTGATAAGCGGGCAATGGAGCGTATCCGACGTATCCGGCAGCTCGATGATAAGCATAATTTCACATTGGTGTGCCGAGATCTGACAGAGATCTCTACCTATGCCAAGATCGGCAACCAGCAATATCGATTGCTAAAAACCCTGACACCTGGCCCTTACACCTTCATTCATCAGGCAACTAAACAGGTGCCAAAGCGCCTTCAGCATGCCAAACGTAAAACCATTGGCCTGCGCATACCCGATAATCATATCGCCCAGGCGTTATTAGAGGAGCTTGGTGAGCCGCTCATGAGCTCTACCCTGATCCTGCCTGGAGATGAGATGCCACTGACTGATCCCTATGATATGCGTGATACCCTTGGACATGATGTGGATCTGGTGATTGATGGTGGCTATTGTGGGTTTGAACCTACAACGGTGGTGGATATGACAGATGATTCAGCGGTTGTACTGCGTGCAGGCAAGGGTGATGTTGCGCTGTTTGAAGAGTGAGATGATTTTATACACGGGCTTCCAAAAGTGATGAATGAACTAAATACGATTCAACAGGTGGTAGTACTGGTTATGCCTGTATTGTTTGCCATTACTGTGCATGAAGCTGCCCATGGCTGGGTTGCAAGCAAACTGGGGGATTCAACCGCCAAACAGCTGGGGCGTGTCACGCTGAATCCCATCAAGCATATCGACCTGCTGGGAACCGTGATATTGCCGCTTGGGATGTACCTGCTCACCGGCTTCATGTTTGGCTGGGCCAAGCCTGTTCCGGTGGATTGGCGCAATCTGAGAAATCCCCGCAGGGATATGGCCCTGGTGGCCATCGCCGGCCCCGCCTCCAATCTGATCATGGCCGTGCTCTGGGCTATCGGTATGCAGGTTGGCGTCCATCTGCTGGAGACCCTGCCCTGGGTAGCCTACCCCCTGATCTACATGGGCACCGCAGGCATTATGATCAATACCATATTGATGGTATTAAACCTGTTGCCTATTTTGCCGCTTGACGGGGGGCGCATTGTTGCTTCATTGCTGCCGCCAAAGCTTGCCGTGCCCTATGCACGCCTTGAGCCTTGGGGGCTGTTTATTATTGTTAGTTTGCTGGCAACCGGTCTGCTGGGCAACATCATTAGCCCAGTGTTATCGATGTTTCAATATATCATCGTGTCGTTGGTTGGCTTAAATTAGTATCTCATTAAAAATCAGAGGAAACTCCATTGACTCCTGTTCCTGCACAACACTCCCGTGTACTTTCCGGCATGCGACCCACTGGCAAGCTTCATCTGGGGCACTACCATGGAGTGCTGAAAAACTGGGTTGAGCTACAACATGAATATGAATGTTACTTTTTTGTAGCAGATTGGCATGCACTGACCACTCACTACGATGACCCCAGCATCATCCCCAACAGCGTTTGGGATATGGTGATTGATTGGCTGGCAGCAGGCGTCAACCCTGGTGAGGCCAAACTGTTTATTCAGTCCCGTGTTCCTGAGCATGCAGAGCTGCATCTATTGCTCTCTATGATCACTCCACTGGGGTGGCTGGAGCGTGTGCCAAGCTATAAAGATCAACAGGAGAAACTCAAAGAGCGGGATCTCGCTACCTACGGTTTTTTGGGGTATCCACTGCTGCAAAGTGCTGACATCCTGATCTACAAGGCAGGACAGGTTCCTGTGGGTGAGGATCAGGTCGCACATGTTGAGCTGACCCGGGAGGTGGCGCGCCGATTTAATCACCTCTACGGACGTGAATCTGGATTTGAAGAGAAGGCAACCCAAGCCATAAAAAAGATGGGCAAGAAGACAGCCAAGCTGTACGAACAGTATCGCAAAGCCTACCAGGAGCAGG
>JAJRZI010000096.1 GCA_024275295.1 Gammaproteobacteria bacterium
GGGTAATTCATTGACACTAAATCTTCACGCCCCGGATTTTACCACGGCAAATCGCGTTGCCCTTATCATCAACAAAAATATCGGTGATGGAACGGCACACGCCATTGATGCTATTTCCATCAAGGTTAATGCTCCGCGTGATCCGGCACAAAGAGTTGCCTTTATGTCTTTGCTGGAGCAGTTTGAAGTGATACCAGGCGTGGCAGCCGCAAAAATTGTGGTCAACTCAAGAACGGGTACGATTATTATCGGCCAGCATGTCAGGGTAATGCCAGCGGCAATTACACACGGTAGCCTGACGGTGACCATTGCTGCCCGACCGGAAGTCAGCCAGCCTGCACCATTGTCAGAAGGTGAAACCGTAGTGGTGCCTCGAACGGATATTATCGTGAGCGAAGAAGCCAAGCCTATGTTTTTGTTTCAGCCTGGGGTATCGCTCAATGATATTGTACAGGCCATTAATGAAGTGGGGGCAACCCCAAGTGATTTGATTGCCATTCTGGAAGCGCTGAAAGAGTCGGGTGCATTACGTGCAACCCTGCTGGTTATCTGATACTGGGTGATGTAGTGAAATTGTCATGACAATCCCTTTGCAAACAGCACCTGTTTATACGGATATTCAAGCACTGAATAAACTGAAGTATGCTTCCGATGAAAACTCACCGGAAACGTTGCGTCTCGTTGCTGAGCAGTTTGAAGCGATATTTTTACAAATGATGTTAAAAAGTGCGCATGGTGAAGGTAGTGAAGATGATTTGTTTAATGATCAGCAAACGGAGTTTTATCAGGATTGGCATGATAAACAGCTGGCAATTAATCTTGCGGCGGGACAAGGCATTGGTATTGCCGATATGCTGGTCAAGCAATTGCAAATGAGTGGAGCCGGCGAACAGAAATCTGAGAAAGCTGAGAGAAGTAAACAGTCGTTTTCGGTTGATCATATTATTCGTCAAGCACCGGCTGCGGTCGTGCCTCTATCCGAACAGAAAACATCTGCACCAGTGACGTCGTTACCCGCAGTGTCGTTACTAACAGCATCGATGAATACGCCTCAGGAATTTGTCCAGCAACTGTGGCCCCATGCCAAAGCCGCTTCAGAAAAACTGGGGGTGGCACCCGCAGTCATTTTAGCGCAAGCCGCATTGGAAACAGGCTGGGGGAAAAAAGTCAATAAACACGCATCAGGTGAAAGCAGTTACAACTTGTTTAACATCAAGGCTGATGGGCGTTGGCAAGGTGAGAGTGTGTCGGTCGGTACTCTGGAATTCCGGCAGGGTGTGGCGGTGCGAGAAACGGCAAAATTCCGGGCTTATGCTTCTTATGAGGAAAGTTTTGCAGACTTTGTTAACTTTATAAAAACCAGTCCACGTTATCAGCCAGCTTTGGCTGTGGCCGATGATGCACAGTCATTCACCCGGGAACTGTCGGCAGCGGGTTATGCCACAGACCCGGAATATGCAAATAAAATCATGCGTATAGCAACAGGTGAACCATTACAGAAGGCATTGGCACTGATTAAGATTTAAACAAATCAGACGATAAATTTATCAGGTGGACTTTTATCAGGTGTAACGTAAAAAATTGCGCCTGCCCTGACTACCAGTGGAATTGACACTATGGCAAATACAGGCAACATGTTGAGCACCGCAGTTTCCGGGCTTCAGGCTTTTCAGCGGAATCTGGTGACCATCGGAAATAATATCAGTAATGTGAATACCGAAGGCTATAGTCGGCAGTCGGTGGAGCTTTCTGCCCGTGCGCCGAATGCCGCCAGCGGTGGTTTTATTGGTACCGGGGTTGATGTTACAGCGATTCGACGTGTTTATGATCAGTTTTTAGTGGATCAGGTTGTTTCCCGAAACTCTGCCTTTAATCAGCTTGATACGCTACAGACCATGGCATCCAGTATTGATGAGCTGTTAGCCAATGATGACGTGGGTTTGAACCCGGCTGTGCAGAAATTTTTTAATGCCTTGCAGGATGTGGCTAATAACCCGACATCTATTCCGGCGCGTCAGGTACTGATTTCAGAAGCGGCGACATTGAGCGAGCGATTTCAATCGTTTGATCAGCGCTTTGAAACTTTAAATGACTCTGTTAATAATCAGCTAATAGTGACAACGGCAGAAGTCAGTAGTATTGCTTCTTCTATTGCGGAGTTGAATAAAAATATTGTTTTGCAAAAAAATCTGTCGGGAGGTCAGTCTCCTAACAGTTTATTGGACCATCGTGATCGTCTTGTTAATCAGTTGTCTGAGCTGGTATCGGTTAATACCAATGAAACCAGCGATGGCTCTCTCAGTGTATTTATTGGTAATGGGCAAACACTGGTGCTGGGTGGCGAGGCTCGCACTTTATCGACGACACCCAATGAATTTGATTTAAGCCGGTTGGACGTGAGTTTTGAGTCGGGCACAATCAGTTTTTCCATTAACGGGCAATTGAATGGCGGGAAAATTGGTGGGCTGTTAGCTTTTCGGGAGAACGTACTGGACCCGGTGCAGGATTCCATGGGACGCATTGCCATTGGCCTGACGTCGAGTATTAATGCCCAGCATCAATTGGGTGATGATATTAATGGAAATCCTGGTGGCCTGTTTTTTAATGACATTATTTCCACCAGTCCGGAGGTGCTTGCCAGTACCGGGAACAATCCCGCCAGCGGTACGGTGAGTGTGGCAATTAATGACAGCAATCTGATCCAGGCCAGTGAGTATCGTCTCAATTATGATGGCGCAACTTTTTCGTTGACACGACTTAGCGATAATACGGTTGTTGACAGTGGTTTCACGGTAACTGATTTTCCACGCACGGTGGCTTCCGATGGTATTAGCCTGAATCTGGCAGGCGGTGTTTCTGCGGGTGACAGTTTTTTGATTCGTCCCGTTAGAAACGGAGCAGGTGACATCGGTGTTGCCCTTTCCTCTGCCGCAGAGTTTGCCGGTGCAGCATCTGGAAATGCACTGGGTGATAACAGCAATGCGCTGGCATTAGCTGGCTTGCAAGCGCAGAAGCTGATGGGGGGTAGCACAGAAAGTTTTCAGTCAGCCTATGCCAAACTGGTATCGGAAGTGGGCGTGGGTACTCGCGAAGCCAAAGTCAATGCCAACGCGCAGCGTGCATTACTGGACCGTGCCGTTGAATCACAACAAGCGGTATCCGGTGTTAATCTTGATGAAGAAGCCGCGAATTTATTGAAATTTCAGCAGGCTTATCAAGCTGCTGCACAGGTGATTCGCATATCGGACGATATTTTCCAGACCTTGATCAGCGTTACCGGGCGTTAATGATGGCGCACACTTTATAGAGATAATCATATGCGAATTTCAACCGCACAAATGCAGGATCGTGGTGTTACTGCCATGCTGGAGCGACAGTCGGAGTTGAGTAAAACCCAGCAACAGGTGGCAACGGGAAAACGTATTCTGGTGCCATCGGATGATGTGCTGGGCTCAACACAGATATTGGCTTTTAACAAGGTTATCGAAACATACAAA
>JAJRZI010000097.1 GCA_024275295.1 Gammaproteobacteria bacterium
ATGGCAGATAGAGCCTATCTCTCTCAAGAAGTAGCCGCCTGGGTGGAAAATAGAAATTCAAGCAAAAGTGAGATGAATTGGCGCTTCACAAGTGAGGATGCTCGGATCAAATTAAAGCACCTCTATCCGTCAATATAATTTAGACGGTGCACTAGTACAGCTCCATCCCCTCAATTGGAATACCCTTTGTGTTAAGTGTCATTTTTTAGGCGATTCTGAGGTAATGACATATATGAATTGATCAAAAGAAGCGACATTTTTCCGTCATAAAGTAATATGCACAGCCTAACCGGCTGTTAATTATGAATTTATAGTTATTGGCACACATATTGTATTTATTTGTCCAAGATGTAAAATCATTTGATGGAAAAAAGGATTGATTATATGGCTATCCAGACACAAGCAACCTCGGGCTATCAGGGGACTGTTGCTGCACTTGATACCCATCAAAATATTGAACCTGCTTTAGCCGCACAACTCGGTCACCGAACACTGGAACTGAGTGGCAAGCTGCAGACCACACTTGATGTTGATGAGCTTATCTCACTGTTTTCTGATGAGCTTGGCCACGATATTCAGCACCGTGGCATGCATTATCACAACAGTGCCAAAGAGATAGAAACCTTCATTGGCCGACGATCAGCCCATAAATGCACCTACCAATTGGTCATTGAAGAGAATTCACTGGGTGAGCTTACACTCTTCAGCAAAAAGCCATTTAATACTGAAGAGCTGACAGTTATTGAGAACCTCCTGTGTGCTCTGGTTTATCCACTCCGCAACGCCCTGCTCTACCGTAGCGCACTACAATCTGCGCTTATTGACCCATTAACCGGCGCTAAAAACCGCGCTGGGATGGAAGCCGCCTTAAAACGTGAAATAGAGCTATCACATCGTCACAACTCCCCCATATGCATTATGCTGCTGGATATTGATCACTTTAAATCAGTTAATGATAACTTTGGTCATGCGGGTGGGGATTTTGTCTTACAGGCAGTGGTGCAATGCATAAACGAAACCATTCGTGGAAGTGACATGATTTTTCGTTTTGGTGGAGAAGAGTTCCTGATCATGCTGAGCTGCACAGAAATAGAGGGCGCCACCTTGCTGGCTGAGCGTATTAGACATAAAATTGAAGCGCTCTCATTTGCACCTCACAGAACACTACAGATCACTGCAAGCCTGGGGGTCTCTGCACTTCAACGGGACGAAACCCTGGATGCACTTTTTGAACGTACAGATAAAGCCCTGTACACAGCCAAAGACACAGGTCGTAACAGAGTCATCACGGGATAGTGCATTGGGTTGCCAATGGGCAACCTGTGCACCTTGGCTTTTTATTACAGAACTGCTTTGCATGACAGACAATCAAAGCGTGATACTCGTTAAACAGATCTGCATTAACTTCCAGAGCTGATTCAAAACCCATGCGCAACACCTCATAGGACTCATCACCGGATACCATACCAAGACGGGAAAAGATTCTGCGGGTATATGCGTCAATAACGAAAACCGGGCGCTGGAAAGCATATAGAAGGATATCATCGGCCGTCTCAGGCCCTATCCCTTTTACACCAAGCAGTAATTTTCGCAGCCTTGTTGTTTCCAGTTTTCCTAAGGCTTTTTCTCCCCCCTGCGCTTGGAGAAACCCACAAAACTGCCGCAGGCGATCTGCCTTGATATTGAAGTAACCAGATGGTCGAATCAGCTGAGCAACTTCATCATGCGGTGCATCAAGCAGTGCGGTTGTGGAAAAGATCCCCACCTGTTTCAGATTGTCAATTGCCTTTTCAACATTTGGCCATGCCGTATTTTGAGTCAGAATGGCCCCTATCATCACCTCAAATGCGGTTTCCCCTGGCCACCAATCCTGAGGGCCATAGGTTTTTAGCATAGCTTGAAAAATGGCCATCAAATCTGATGGTGCAGGAGTCTGTTTTTTATTTTTCATATAAAATTCATGTTAAAACAAATTGTTAAAAAGATGCATTTAATCAATTTTGCACAGTCGTTTACAAGAAAACTTGGGCTAGAGTAGAATGCTTGGGAATCCTGCTCGACTATATGGTAATTTAGCGCAGCCTAGCATTATTGCTGATTTGAGTTTTATGATTATTTTAGGTTTCAAGGTGCCAAACAGAAATGAATAAGTCGGATAAAAAGCACAGCAGCGGTACCCCTGACAACTGGGATGAATTTAGACCTGAGACACTGTTGTTTGCAACAGAAGTCTGTATGATGGATCGTGACACAAAGGTCATTGGAGTAGGAGATAACGGTGGTTATGGAGCCTTGGCAGGAGCAGTTTTTGGATTCATTGTCGCAGCTCTGCTACTCGGTCTATTTCAGATTATAGATGATATTCAAGCACCACCTCAGGGTACCTTTAGAGATTATGCACCATGGAAATCAGCACGAATCAATCCAGTTACTCAAGTTGCCATTGGCCCGCCAACACCACCAAAACCTGCTGTAGTTGCGGCGCCACCTAAACCTCCGGCACCGAAGCCTGCTGCAGTCAGTGAACCAAAACAGGTAGCAGAACAGGCCGCCAAGGCTGAAGCTGAGGCAAAGGCTGCTGAAGAAGCTGCCAGGGCTGAAGCTGAGGCAAAGGCCGCTGAAGAAGCTGCCAGGGCTGAAGCTGAGGCAAAGGCCGCTGAAGAGGCCGCCAGGGCTGAAGCTGAGGCAAAGGCTGCTGAAGAGGCTGCCAGGGCTGAAGCTGAGGCAAAGGCTGCTGAAGAGGCCGCATCTGTAAATCATGAAGCAGATATTCTCAATGCCGTCAAAAACTGGGCCAATGCCTGGTCAGCTCAAAAAGTTGATGCCTATATCAACAGCTATACCTCTACCTTCAAGCCGCCACAATATAAGAGTCGGGAATATTGGGAAGCCCAACGGAGAAAGCGTCTTGCCAAACCATCCAGTATCAGTATTCAGCTGAGCAATATGCAAAGCAGCCTGGCTGAAGATGGCACTGCTACAGTCACCTTTGTCCAGATCTACAAGTCACCCACCTTCTCAGATAGTGTGAGAAAGACGCTTGTACTAAGATTGGAATCTGGTAGCTGGAAGATCAGCAGCGAGACATCCAAAAACCTCTGACTATTGTATTGGCGCTATCCCCAATAAAAAAGGCCATGGAATTTACCATGGCCTTTTTTGATTTTGCTTAACGTCGCCGCCGCCCCTCTCTTTCAGGCTTGATCGCCGACTTACCTGAATGCGGCTGTCGCTCTCTCTTGCCCTTTTTATGCGCCAGTTTACCTCGTTTGGTATCTTTTTCATCCTTTAAGCCTACAGCTTGCAATAGCTGCTTTAATTCATCAGGCTCCAATGGACGGGATTTTCCTGTAAACAGACGATTGCCCATGGCAATTGGCCCAAACCTTACCCTGATAAGGCGACTGACAGTGGCCCCGGCAGCCTCCCACAGACGTCGAACCTCACGTTTGCGTCCCTCCATAATCACAACATGAAACCAGCAATTTGCACCTGTACCACCACTTTCAACAATATGCTCAAAACGGGCTGGGCCATCTTCAAGTTCAATGCCGCCGGTCATGCTTTTGAGCATATCCTCAGTCACTTTTCCCAGAATACGCACTGCATATTCACGTTCAATAAGCTGTGACGGATGCATCAGACGATTGGCAAGTTCCCCATCTGTGGTAAATAACAGTAACCCGGCACTGTTGATATCCAAACGCCCTACCGCTATCCAGCGTCCACTTTTAAGCCGTGGCAGGTGTGAAAATACCGTTGGTCTTCCTTCTGGATCGGAGCGCGTTACCAGTTCACCCTCAGGTTTGTTATAGATAATAACCTGCCGTTCCGGAGCACTGAGGCGGGCAGCCTTTATGGATTTGTCATCCAGTTTGATCTGGTCGGTATTTGTTACACGGATACCCAAATCAGCCACTTGGCCATTGACTTTAATGCGTCCTGCTTTTATCCAGGTTTCAATCTCTCGGCGGGATCCAAAACCAGCATTGGCAAGAACCTTTTGTAGTCGTTCACCTTGTGGTGGGGCGTTATCTGTCACGGTATTTAAAAACCTTATGAGTGTGAGGAGGGATGTTGGGTTTCAGTTTCAGTCACTACTGAATCAGCAGCTTTATCGCATTCTTCACTTTCCTGATTAGGATGAAGGTCAGGTTCACCCTCTTTTGTACTTACGTTGGCGGCTATACCGGGCAACTCAAGATCAAGTTCCCGATTGATGGAGTCAAGATCCCTGATCTCGGCAAGTGTGGGCAGTTCAGAGAGTGACTTCAGGTTGAAGTGATCCAGGAACTCCTTGGTGGTTGCGTATAATGAGGGCCTCCCAGGGACATCCCGGTGCCCGACTACACGCACCCAGTCACGTTCCTGTAGTGTTTTAATAATATTGGTACTGACGCTGACGCCACGCACCTCTTCAATCTCACCTCGGGTGATGGGCTGGCGATAGACAATCAGCGCCAGGGTCTCCATCAGGGCGCGTGAATAGCGTGGTGGCCGCTCTGCCCAGAGGCGTGATATCCAGGGGGCAAACTCTGACCTGACCTGAATGCGAAAACCGGATCCCACCTCAAGCACCTCAATCCCACGGCCCTGATAGTCCTCACTGAGCGCCTTCAGGGCCACTCTGACTGCCTGGCGATCCGGCAGGTCGGTTACATCAAAAAGCGCCAGCAAATCGCCCAGACTGAGTGGCTTGCCCGCTGCCAGCAGCGCTGCCTCAATTATCATCTTTAATCGCTGTTCAGTAGACATAGCCAATCACGGGTCTTGGGTAGTAGATGAAGCTGCTTTAACATGTATAGGGCCATAAGGCTCTGCCTGAACCAATTCGAGCAGTGAGCCTTTTATCAATTCCAATATGGCCAGAAAGGTAACGACAACCCCGGAGCGCCCTTCTCTGGGATTAAACAGACAAGTGAATTCTGTAAAGCTGTCACTGTTAATCTTTTCCAATATGATGGACATTCTTTCACGCACTGAGAGTGGCTCCATTTTGATATGGAAATTACTAAACATATCAGCACGTTGAATAACATCTTTAAAGGCAAACAATAACTCTTGCATTGATACATCCGGTTGACGTTTTTCTATAATACGATCTGGGGCCTCAATCTCTGGCTGGAAGGTATCACGCCCCTGTTGGGGCAATGCAGCCAGATCATCTGCCGCCTGCTTGTAGCGTTCATACTCCTGCAGACGCCGGATCAACTCAGCTCGGGGGTCATGTTCTTCACCTTCATTATCGGTCACCCGTGGCAATAGCATGCGGGATTTGATCTCAGCCAGCATGGCCGCCATGAGCAGATATTCCCCAGCCAACTCAAGACGCAGCTCCTTCATCAACTCCACATATTCCATATATTGTGCTGTGATTTGAGCAACCGGGATATTGAGAATATCCAGATTTTGACGTTTGATCAGGTAGAGCAACAGATCCAGTGGCCCTTCAAAGGCATCAAGAAAAACCTCAAGGGCATCGGGTGGAATATAGAGATCCTTGGGCATGGTGGAGATAACCTCACCCTGTACCATGGCAAACGGCATCTCCTGCTGCTGCGGATGCGGGGCGCCAACCCCCTTGATCTCTGTCTGCTCCATCATCTGTTCTAGCGGTAGTTCAGCGACATGGCATGCCGCACCTCGTCCAGCGTCTCTCTGGCCAGATCACGGGCGGCCTCGCTGCCCTCGGCAACGATGCTGCGCACCAGTTCGGGTTGCTCAACATACTCCTGCGCCCGCTCCTGAATAGGCTTCAGCTCATGCAGGACAGCATCAATAACGGGTTGTTTGCATTCGATACAACCAATGCCCGCAGAGCGGCACCCCTCCTGCACCCAGTTTTTAACATCGTCACCTGAATAGACCTCATGCCATTGCCAGACCGGGCATTTTGCAGGGTCACCGGGATCATTCCGGCGAACCCGGTTGGTATCGGTGGGCATGGTGCGCAGGGTCTTCTCCACATCCTCAGGCTTGTCTCGCAGTACAATGGTATTGCCGTAGGATTTAGACATCTTCTGCCCATCCAGCCCCGGCATCTTGGATGCCTTGGTCAGCAGTGGCTGTGGCTCTGGCAGTATGATGCGGCCACCACCCTCCAGATAGCCAAACAGACGTTCGCGATCACTGACATTGATATTCTGCTGGCTCTCCAACAAAGCCCGTGCAGCAGCCAGTGCCTCATGGTCCCCCTGCTCCTGGTAGGCTTTGCGATACTGTTCGTACAGCTTGGCTGTCTTCTTGCCCATCTTTTTTATGGCTTGGGTTGCCTTCTCTTCAAATCCAGATTCACGTCCGTAGAGGTGATTAAAGCGGCGCGCCACCTCCCGGGTCAGCTCAACATGTGCGACCTGATCCTCACCCACAGGAACCTGTCCTGCCTTGTAGATCAGGATGTCAGCACTTTGCAGCAGGGGATACCCCAAAAAACCGTAGGTAGCGAGATCCCGCTCTTTGAGTTTCTCCTGTTGATCTTTATAGCTTGGCACACGCTCCAGCAACCCCAGTGGAGTGATCATAGAGAGCAATAGATGCAGCTCTGCATGCTCAGGAACACGGGACTGAATAAACAGTTTGGCCTCACCAGGGTTGACGCCTGCTGCCAGCCAATCA
>JAJRZI010000098.1 GCA_024275295.1 Gammaproteobacteria bacterium
ATTGGGCCTACAAAGAGGGTAAAAAGCAGGACAGTGAGTTTGAGCGGCGCATTATCATGATGCGTAATTGGCTTGAATTAAAAGATGAAGAGAGTGGGGCAGATGACTTTTTTGATCGATTTAAATCAGAATTTGAGCCGGTGCTGGCCTATGTGCTGACACCACAGGGTAAGGTGATTGAGTTGCCAAAGGGGGCAACGCCTGTTGATTTTGCCTATGCGATCCACTCTGATGTGGGGCATCGTTGCCGTGGCGCCAAGGTCGATGGTCATATCGTACCGCTCACTTACCAATTGGAGAGCGGCCATACCGTAGAGATTATTACCGCACGTGAGGGTGGCCCCAGCCGGGACTGGCTGAGTGCGCATCATGGCTATATCAAAACGGCGCGCGCCCGCAATCGGGTGAGGCAGTGGTTTCGGCATCAGGACTTTGAGCAGCATGTGCAGATGGGGCGTGCCAGCCTAGAACGTGAGTTCAATCGGCTGGGTGTGGAAAGCCCTAACCTTGATAAGCTTGCAACGGCATTTAATTTGCAAAAGGCTGAGGATCTCCAGGCGGCAGTAGGCCGAGGTGATATCTCACCCATCCAGGTTGCGGGTGCAACTGGAGAGCGCAAACAGCCCCCCCCTGGCAAAAAGAGGATGCCGGGGAATAGAGATAGAGATCAGCCAAGGGGGGAGATTGTTGTCGAGGGTGTTGATGATCTGATGACCAATATTGCCCGCTGCTGCAAACCTGTACCTTATGATCCCATAATTGGCTATATCACCCAGGGAAGAGGGGTGACCGTGCATCGTAAGGATTGCGCCATGGTGAGCCGGCTGGATGCACCTCAGCAGGAGCGGCTCATCAATGTGGCCTGGAGTGATCAGAAGATTGACTCGACCTATCCTGTGGATGTGCAGGTGAATGCGCAGGATCGTAAAGGGTTGCTGGGTGATATCTCAGCTGTTTTTACCAATGAAAAACTGGATATTATCGGTGTTGTTTGTCGCTCCAACCGCAAGAACGATACGGCCAGCATGCAATTTACAGTAGAGATATCCGATATTTCACAACTCAGCCGTGTGTTGAATCGTGTTGCCCAGATGTCAGGGGTGTATGAGGTACAGCGTAAGGTGTAGCTTTGGTAGTATTTTGGCTTTTTTTAAAAGAGCTGAGACCATCAGATACATTAGGCCTTCAGTGCCCTATTTTTATCTTCATTTATAGCCTCTTATCCGGAGGCTGGCAATTGCCTGAACCCTTCCTCACAGGTAGAATGCATCAGGTTTTGTCAATAGAAAAAACCGATAGGGGTTTTGCGCAGTCTATTTCGACGCTGTAGGGCTAAATTGGGTTTTTCAGATTTTATATGCAGCCTGTTGGCTGCATAATTTTTTTATTCATTTAATTAGTTTTTGGAGTTTATTTAATGGCTATTGAGCGCACTCTCTCTATTATCAAACCTGATGCTGTTGCAAAGAATGTGATTGGTCAGATCTATACCCGTTTCGAAGAGGCGGGTCTGAAAATTATTGCAGCACGTATGATGCAGCTCTCACGTGAGCAGGCTGAAGGTTTTTATGCTGTGCATAAGGAGCGCCCTTTTTTCAATGATCTGGTTGAATTTATGATTTCAGGCCCTGTCATTGTTCAGGCACTGGAAGGTGAAAATGCGATTGCTGTACACCGTGAGATCATGGGTGCCACCAACCCTGCAGATGCTGCACCGGGCACCATCCGTGCGGATTATGCCAAGACAGTTGATGAGAATGCGGTTCATGGTTCAGATGCGCCTGAAACTGCAGCGGTTGAGATCGCCTACTACTTTTCAGAGGATGACCTCTGTGCACGGACACGCTAAAAGCCAGTGACCCAGACAGATCGAATAAATCTGCTAAACCTGGAACGTCAGGCCATGGAGGCCTGGTTCCAGGATCTGGGTGAAAAACCGTTTCATGCGCGTCAGGTATTGAAATGGATTCATCAGCATCAGGTTACAGACTTTGATGCGATGACCAATCTGAGTAAAACGCTACGATCCAGACTAAAGGAGCAGGCGGAGGTGCGGGTACCTTCCATTATCTGCGACCAATGTTCCAAAGATGGCACACGGAAGTGGCTGTTAGAGCTGAATTGTGGCAACCAAATTGAGACAGTCTATATCCCTGAGCCAGAGCGAGGCACACTCTGTGTCTCCTCTCAGGTCGGCTGCTCTCTGGCCTGCACCTTTTGCTCCACCGCTCAACAGGGCTTTAACCGCAACCTGAGCGTGGCTGAGATTATTGGTCAACTTTGGGTGGCAACCAAAGAGCTGCCAGATGACCAGCCCATCACCAATATCGTATTGATGGGTATGGGTGAGCCGCTCACCAACTTTGATAATGTGGTTGCGGCTACAAATATCATGCTGGATGATCTGGCTTATAGCCGCTCCAAGTATCGGGTAACGATCAGCACAGCCGGTATTGTGCCAGCAATAGATCGCTTGCGAGAGGTCTCTGATGTGAGCCTGGCAGTCTCCCTGCATGCACCCACGGATGAGCTGCGCAATCAACTGATGCCGGTGAATAAAAAGTACCCTATTGCTGAGCTACTGGCTGCCTGTAAGCGTTATGTGGCAGGTGAAAAACGTCGGCGGGTTACCTTTGAGTACGTTATGCTGGATGGGATCAATGATAGTGACCAGCAGGCGCGTCAATTGGTGAGGTTGATGCAGGGGGTGCCGGCAAAGATCAACCTGATCCCTTTTAATCCATTTCCGGGATCTGATTACCGTCGTTCACCGCAACAACGGATTGATGCCTTTCGTGCAATACTGTCGGCCTCTGGTCTGACCACGGTAACCCGTAAAACACGCGGTGAAGATATTGATGCGGCATGTGGCCAGTTGGTGGGGCGGGTGCAGGATCGAAGTCGTCGTCAGGCAAAACAAGAGATAAATCAGGTTGCAGGAGGAAGGCAGTGAAAAAAAGTGCCATAACCGTTGCGGTTCTTTTTATTCACCTGGTTATTGTTGGTTGTACGCCAGGTAATACACGTATAGATGAGGAGATGGGGGGGCTGAGTCATGATCAAAAAGGCCCAAGCCCTGCTGATGTCTATGTAAAAATGGCTGTCGCCTACCTGCAGCAAGGTAAGATTGGTGTTGCATTAGCAAAGGTTAAGCGAGGTCTGGAATTAGACTCAACAAGTGCAAATGCCCATAATGTCATTGCGCTGATCTATGAGCGTTTGAGCGAGACCGGGTTGGCTGAAGAGCACTACAGGCAGGCGCTTGAGCTGGATTCCCATGATCCCTATATCCGCAATGCCTATGGCAGCTTTCTCTGCACACAGAAGAAGTATAAAGATGCCAATCAGCACTTTATGGCGGCGCTGCGGAATGCACTCTACCCCACGCCGGAAGTAGCGCTGACCAATGCGGGCATCTGTTCTGAGCGCCAGGGTGATCATGAACAGGCTGAAACCTACTATCGCCAGGCTTTGAGAGCCAATTCTAAATTTCCAACTGCACTGCAACGGATGGCAAAAATCAGTCTGCAAAAAAAGAACTACCTCTCTGCCCGCGGCTACCTGCAGCGTTATATTGAGGTAGGGCGCCATACTGCTGAAACGCTTTGGCTGGGGATTCGTATTGAGCGTGAACTGGGTGATCTGGATACGCTAGCCAGCTATGAACTGCTACTGCGCGCTAAGTTTCCTGATTCTGAAGAGATGCGTCTTTTTGAGGAGTCAAATAAAAAATGAATGCCACGCTAATAGATGAGGCAGAGATTGAGACGCCGTCTAAAGATGGGGTAGGGCAACATTTGCGTAAGGCGCGAGAGGCGCTTGACCTGGGTCGTGCTGAGGCCGCTGCTGGGCTCTATCTTAGTGAAAGCATAATTGCAGCACTGGAAGCGAATGACCACGATGCACTGCCAGGCCCGGTTTTTGTGCAAGGCTATTTGCGCAAGTACGCACGTTTGCTGAATATCCCGGAAGAGCCACTGTTAGAGATCTATAGCCATCAGGCGGTTCCTCATAAACATAATAAAAAACATGAAGGCCCACTGGCCGGCTCCCCAATCAAGCAGGAGATACGGAGTAACCATACCATTGTCCGCCTGATAACCTGGGTGATAGCACTGGGTTTATTGGCACTGGTTGCCGTATGGTGGCAGGGCGATATGCAGTGGCCTATAGGGCAACTGGAGGGTGACTCGCCAACAGCTGCTCAGGATGTGCAGTCTGAACGCTCTTTTGCGCCTGATCTTCCAGAGCCTGATGACTCCTCTCTGAGCAAAGATGCAACAGAGGAACAACGCCTCTCAGAATCAGCGGCCCTTGAGTCGATTGTGATGCCAGCGTCACGATCTGAGACCGCTGTTGCAGATGACAACCCGATGGAGCAGGTACAGGATGAGTCTTCTGAAGTTGCAGAAACAGGTACAGCTGTTGCAGGGGAGGTGGCTTCAACTCAGGGGCTTGCATTGGACACAGCGCTTGGTGGAACGGCTGAAGCCTTAAGTAAGACTGGCTCAATGGCTGAGGAAGAGGTGCAATCTGACGCTTCGCTTGCTGGCGGTGCTGAACAGATGCCGGCACCATCCATTGATTATGCCAACAGCATAGTGATTGAATTTGCTGAAGCCTGCTGGACTGAGATTCGTGGATTCAATAGCAGCTACAAGTTGCTTGGAAATATGCAAAAAGGCAAACGCTATGTGTTAGGTGGTGAACCCCCCTATACCTTCGTTTTGGGGAACAGCCAGGCGGTTACTTTGACCATCAAAGGGCGGCAGTTTGATATTAAAGCCCACTCCAAGGGCAATATTGCCCGCTTTGTTCTTCAAGCAGAAGATATCCCAAATTCCTGATTTTTTACCCACCGCCCTTTTTCTATCTGGATTTTTATTTTATGGCAAAAAATGTTCAGGCCATTCGCGGAATGCATGATATTCTGCCAAGCCAGACGCCACTTTGGCAGCTGCTGGAGGATCGAGTACGTAACGTACTTGAGCGCTACGGCTATCGTGAGATCCGTATGCCGTTGGTGGAACAGACCGAGCTATTCAAACGCTCGATCGGTGAGGTGACCGATATTGTTGAGAAGGAGATGTACACCTTTGATGACCGTAATGGTGATAGCCTGACATTGCGGCCTGAAGGGACGGCAGGTTGTGTACGCGCCGGTATTGAAAATGGTCTGCTCTATAACCAAGTGCAACGGCTCTGGTATCAAGGGCCAATGTTTCGTCATGAGCGGCCACAAAAAGGGCGCTACCGCCAGTTTCAACAGATCGGTGTTGAGGCCTTTGGCATGGCTGGCCCGGATATTGACCTTGAGTTGATCCTGATAACCCATCGGATTTGGCAGACGCTGGGGCTGAGTGATGGACTGGAACTGCAGATTAACAGCCTTGGCACGGCCGATGAGCGCTTGGTCTATCGCGAACTGTTGGTTGAGTATCTTTCATCTTATCTGGATCAGTTGGATGAAGAGAGCCGCCGGCGTCTGAAGGGTAATCCACTGCGTATTCTTGACTCCAAGAACCCTGACATGCGGGAGCTGATTGCCGGTGCCCCTGCATTGATGGATCACCTGGGTGAAGAATCACAAGCGCATTTTGATGCAATCTGTGCCGGGCTTGATGCGGTCGGTGTGGTGTATGTTATCAATCCCCGCCTGGTGAGGGGGTTGGATTATTATGCCCGCACCGTATTTGAATGGGTGACAGATCGTCTGGGTGCACAAGGCACCGTCTGTGCGGGTGGTCGTTATGATGGCCTGGTGGAACAGCTGGGTGGCCGTGCCACTACCGCTGTCGGATTTGCCGTGGGCGTAGAACGATTGGTGGCCCTGCTGGAAGAGGCGGGCATTGAACCTGAAGAGCAGGTTGATGCCTATCTTGTTCTGATGGGGGATGAGCCTCAACGCCAGGGGCTGCTGCTGGCAGAGCGGTTGCGTGATCAGTTGCCTGGACTGCGCCTGCTGACCCACTGTGGTGGTGGTGGATTTAAGAGCCAGTTCAAAAAGGCGGATCGAAGCGGTGCGCGTTTTGCACTGATACTCGGTGAAGATGAGTTGGCCAAAGGTGTTGTGGGTGTAAAAAACCTTCGTGAGCAGACTGAACAGCAAGAGATAGCACTGGATCAGTTAGCTGAATTTTTCAAAAAAAATGAAGAGAATGGGATATGAGCGCATATCAGACAGATGAAGAGCAGGTAGAAGAGCTAAAAAAATGGTGGAAGGAGAATGGCAAAGCCGCAGTGGCTGGCGTCGTTCTCGGACTGGGCGGCATCGTTGGCTGGCAAGCCTGGACACAGTACCAGATAACCACGGCGGAACAGACCTCCGCACTGTTTCAGCAGTTTAGTGTGGCGATTAATGCCGGGGCTACGGACTCTTCTGCAAAGCAGGCTGAGCTACTTATCGCCAAACACGGCAAGAGCACCTATGCACAGTTTGCGGCGCTCGGTATGGCGCGTCAGCATCTGGAACAGGGAGATAGTGCTGCGGCGCAAGGTCAGTTGGCCTGGGTGCTCAAAAATAGCAGTGAGCCTGCGATCAAACAGATTGCCCGTCTTCGCCTGGCCCGAATCAAGCTAAGTGAGGGTGATGCCTCAGGCGCAGCCAAGCTGGTGAACGAAGCACCAAAAGATGCCTTTGTCGGTGAGTTTGCCCAGTTGCGGGGTGATATCGCGTTGGCCAACAGTGACAGGGAAGCTGCACGCAAGGCATACCAGGCAGCCCTGGACAGTAACGTGGGCAATGCAGAGCTGGTGCAGATGAAGCTGGATGATCTGGCAGCTGCGACCAAAGATTCCGACGCCTAAGCCTGAGGTTTGAAGTAGATGCTGTATCGAATAACTATCCCGGTTCTAATGCTGTTGCTGACAGGGTGCGGTTCAATAATGAGTCCTGGCGAATGGTTTGCCAGCGAAGACAATATTGATCCACCAGCCGAACTGATCGAGCTGAAAAGCGATATTGGTGTGCAGACACTCTGGACTACCTCTGCAGGTGAAGGCACTGATGGCCAGCGGCTGGAGCTGGTGCCCTATGTTTATGAGAACAGGGTGTATGTTGCTGATAGCGAGGGCCGTGTTGAAGCGCTTGATGTAGCCAGCGGTGAAAAGATCTGGGAAGCTGAAACTGAATTGCCAATCTCGGGTGGCCCGGGTGCAGGGGGTGGGCTGGTATTGGTCGGCAGTCGGGATGGTGATCTGGTTGCGTTGGATGCCATGAGTGGTCAGGAAAAATGGCGCACACACCTGAGTAGCGAGATCCTCTCCGTGCCCAAGGCGTCCGATGGGCGGGTTGTGGTGCACACCATGGATGGCAACCTGTTTGGCCTTGATGCCACTGATGGTAAAAAGGTCTGGGGCTATAAACGCTCAGTGCCTGTGCTCTCCCTGCGTGGCAGCAGCTCTCCTGTCATTAGTGGCAACAGCGTCATCTGTGGTTTTGCCAGTGGCAAACTGATTGCCTTTGATTTGCAGTCAGGTGATCTGTTGTGGGAGAGCAGTATCAGTGCCCCCTCTGGCCGTACAGAACTGGAGCGGATGGTGGATATTGATGGTGAGCTGGCTGTGGTTGACGATGTCGTCTATGTGGCCACCTTCCAAGGCGATTTGGCTGCGGTCTCATTGGAGACGGGTGTTGTGCTCTGGCGTCGGAATATGTCCTCCCATGCGGGTGCTGCTGCTGATATGAGCCAGGTCTATATTTCCGATGCAGAAGATCAGGTTTGGGCTGTTGATCCCCGTAATGGGGCGGCCTTGTGGAAACAGAAAAAACTGCATGCACGCAAACTCTCTGCCCCGGCTGTGCTGGGAGAGTTTATCCTGGTCGGGGATCTGGAGGGTTATGTACACTGGCTTTCCCGTGAGGATGGTAGCCTGGTTGCCCGTACCCGTGTGGGTGATGACCCCATCAGCACACCACCGATTGTCAGAGATGGTGTGGCCTATGTCTATGGAGATGGGGGCAATTTGGCCGCATTTCGTGGGCCCATCAGATAGCTGATAAATAGCTTAAGGACTCTATCCTGTGTTACCTGTTATCGCCCTTGTTGGGCGGCCAAATGTTGGCAAATCAACCCTGTTTAATCGCCTGACGCGCAGTCGGGATGCCTTGGTTGCCGATCAACCAGGGCTAACACGCGACCGACAGTATGGTGTTGGCAAGCTTGGCAGCCGGGCTTATCTGGTGGTTGATACCGGCGGTATTGCCGATGATGCTGATGGTATTGATGCCTTGATGCTTGAGCAGGTGCAGCAAGCTATTAATGAGGCTGACCATGTCCTTTTTCTACTGGATGCAAGGGATGGCTTTGGTGCGGGTGATGAGCTGGTTGCTGAGCAGCTCAGACGCACGGGTAAGCCGATTATACCTGTGGTTAACAAGAGTGAAGGGTTGGATAAGGATATCGCCATAGCTGAATTTCATGCCCTTGGTCTGGGCGAACCCTGCTCGATTTCGGCCGCTCATTGGCAGGGTGTGGCGGCGCTTATTGATAGCGTATTGGAGACATTTCCCGAGCCGGATGCTGATGAAGAGAGTGTGGATGCGGGCATCAAGATTGCCTTTGTTGGTCGTCCCAATGTGGGCAAATCCACCATGGTCAACCGGATGCTGGGTGAAGAGCGGGTTATCACCTTTGATCGTCCAGGCACAACCAGAGACAGCGTATTTATTCCCTTTGAGCGTGACGGCAAGGCCTATACCCTGATCGATACGGCGGGCGTGCGCCGCCGCTCCCGTGTTGATGATATGGTCGAAAAGTTCAGTATCATCAAGACGCTACAGGCCATTGAACGGTCAAATGTGGTGCTGTTGGTGCTGGATGCGCAGCAGGAGATCAGCGAGCAGGATGGCACCCTGGCCGGACATATTCTGGACAGTGGCCGAGCACTGGTCGTGGTAGTGAATAAATGGGATGGTCTGGAGTCGGATCAGCGGGATCGCATCAAGGATGAGCTGGAACGCAAACTGCCATTCCTGAACTTTGCGGATCATCGCTTTGTCTCTGCCCTGCACGGCTCCGGTGTTGGAAACCTGTTCAAATCGGTGGAGAAGGCCTATGCCAATGCCACGCGAAACCTGCCAACACCTGAGTTGACCCGTATCCTTGAAAGGGCTGTTGAAGAGCATCAGCCACCGCTGGTTCATGGTCGGCGCATAAAGCTGCGTTATGCCCATCAAGGCGGACAAAATCCGCCCATTATTGTCATCCATGGCAATCAGACAGAATCGGTGCCGGAAACCTATGTCCGCTACCTGATCAACCGTTTTCGCAAGGTGCTCAACCTCTCAGGAACGCCTGTCCGTCTCTCATTCAAATCGAGCAGCAACCCCTATGAAGGGCGCAAGAACAAATTGACAGATCGCCAGATTCGTAAGCGTCAGCGGCTGAAAAAGCATATAAAAAAGCAGAAGAAGTAGAGTGGCCCTTCGCTACTCACCCTCAGTAATCGGGCGAGCCAGCTGAAACAGGAATTGGCAGAGCGCAGCAACTGCGATCAAAAAAGCCAAAGGCTGGGATGCCAGCGTCAGTACGCCTGCTGTTAGAAAAGCCAAACCGCGAACGCCACTGAGATAACCAAGCTGTTCCCGTAGCCGTTGTTGCTTTTCCGGTTGGTTTTGTAGTAACCACAGTGGCAACAGATGGGTGGCTGCGCCAGTGACCAGCGGTAGCAGGAAGGCGATGACGAAGGCTTCACCCGCTTGACTGGCAGGTAACAGCCCATGACCGTGAAGCGCTCCGCTAATCAGGCAGAGTATCAGTCCAATCACCGCAATGACCAAAGAGATGGCGGCGCCATGCCACTGCCAGAGCTTACCTTGATGCGCTTTGAGCAGCCCCTGAATCAGTCGCACCAGAGAGATCAGCCAGAGCAACAGGCCAATCTCAGCCAACAGTGTTGACCAGGCGGCACCTGCTGCAATCAGCAGGGTTCCCGCGACCAGCCAGCGCCACTCCTTCATTAACCAGAGACCGGCCTGTGGATCAGGAAAACTGCCCACAGTAGGAAGCAGAACACGCAGGGTTCCCAGCGTGGTCAGTCCAACAAACCCCAATGTATTGAGATGCAGATGCAGTCGCTTCAGTGGTAGCCACTGCTCTGGCCAGAATGCTGCCAGGGTAATAATCAGTAGACCCAGCATGAGCGCAGCCAGTGCCAACTGATACCACAGCAATCCGGGGTGAGGGCGACCCAGGGTGGCCCTTGCCCGTTGCTGAGACCACCAGAGCAACCGACCGATGGCCAGCAGGGCAATGCCTGCAGCAACGGGGTAGAGTTGATAGCTCAGTGAGAGGCTGAGTGTAACCAGAAGCCCGGCAATGAGTGCGCCAACGGGGGATAACAGGATCAGTGGCTCTGGGGCGCTGGTGCGGGTAAGTACGGGGATGAAATAGGTCATTGCCCCCAGAATCAGGGGCATGATGCCCAGTGCCAGTATCATGTGCAGTGGTGCCACTGCCGGGAGGTCGGATACCCTGGGCAGTGAAAGCCCAATAATAGCGCTGATCAGGCTGATGATGGCCAGGGCGGCCAGTAGCCTGGGTAGAGGATTTGTAGACACGGCTTTGAGATGTTCGTTAAATCAGCTCAGCCCCAGGCAGTCCCAGGTTTTTCCAGATGCCCAATACAGGCTCAGCCTGGTTCATGGAGTAGAAGTGCAGGCCGGGTGCCCCTTCATCCAGCAGTCGCTGGCACATAGCGCTGATCACATCCAATCCCAGACTGCGGATGCTATCAAGGTCATCGCCATAATCCTCCAGCCGCTTGCGCAGCCAGCGTGGAATCTCAGTACCACAGCCGTCTGAAAAACGGGCAAGCTGGGTGAAGTTGGTGATTGGCATAATGCCCGGCATGATGGGGGTGTCAATGCCCAGTTTTTCACAATCGTCCACAAAACGAAGATAGGCGTCTGCATTGAAAAAGTACTGGGTGATGGCCCCGTTGGCGCCAGCGTCAATTTTGCGTTTGAAGTTGTTCAGATCGGCCTGGGAATTTGTTGCCTGTGGGTGAAACTCAGGGTAAGCAGCAACTTCAAGGCAGAAGTGATCACCTGTTTCACTGCGGATTAATTCAACCAGCTCATTGGCATAACGGAAATCACCGGATTCGCCAGCACCCATGCCTTAAGGCAGATCGCCGCGCAGTGCTACGATACGGTCTATGCCATTCTGTTTGTAGAGTTCAAGCAGCTCCAGTATCTCTTCCTTGGATGAACCGATGCAGGAGAGATGAGGTGCTGCATTGATCCCGGCTTGCTGAATCTCCAGCACGGTGCCAATGGTGCGATCCCGCGTTGTGCCGCCTGCGCCGTAGGTTACGGAGATGTAGAGTGGGTTAACCTGTATCAGCTGGTCGCGTACATGGCGTAGCTTTTCTGCGCCCTGCTCGGTCTTGGGAGGGAAGACTTCGAAGCTGTAGGTGGGCTGGTATTTTTTTTGAGATTCCATAGGGCTAAGTACCGGGTTGCGAGTCGCTAGTAGCGAGGGGTGTGTGTTGCAGATTTACCTGCAACACACGCCTGGTCGCTTGTTACTAGCTACAGCTCTTAATAACGATAATGCTCAGGTTTGTAGGGACCTTCTACTGGCACACCGATGTAATCGGCTTGTTCCTGAGTCAGGGTGGTGAGTTTGACTCCAATCTTCTCCAGATGCAGTCGGGCTACCTCTTCATCCAGCTTTTTGGGCAGAACATAGACTTCGTTATCATAGTTATCAGGGCGGCAGAAGAGTTCGATCTGAGCCAGTACCTGATTGGTGAAGGAGTTGGACATGACGAAGCTGGGGTGGCCGGTGGCGCAGCCCAGGTTTACCAGTCGACCTTCGGCCAGCAGGGTGATGCGTTTGCCGTCAGGGAAGATGATGTGATCTACCTGAGGCTTTATGTTGTCCCAGTCGTACTGGCGCATTTGCGCGACTTCAATCTCATTATCGAAGTGGCCGATGTTGCAGACGATGGACTCGTTCTTCATCTGAGCCATATGGTCGTGGGTGATGACGTTGAAGTTGCCGGTGGTGGTAACAAAGATGTCGCCCTGGCTACAGGCTTCATCCATGGTCACTACCCGGTAACCTTCCATTGCAGCCTGCAGGGCGCAGATGGGGTCGATCTCTGTTACACAGACGGTGGCACCCAGGCCGCGCAGGGATTGTGCACAGCCCTTGCCTACGTCGCCATAACCAAGAACCACGGCAATCTTACCGGCGATCATCACATCGGTGGCGCGTTTGATACCATCCACTAGAGATTCACGACAGCCGTAGAGATTGTCAAATTTTGACTTGGTGACAGAATCGTTGACGTTGATAGCAGGAAAGGGCAGATCTCCACTCTCTTGCATCTGGTAGAGCAGGTGTACGCCGGTTGTGGTCTCTTCAGTTACGCCCTGGATATTGGCCTTGATTCGGGAGTAGAAGGTGGCATCACTCTGTAGACGTTTGCGGATGGAGGCGTAGAGGATGGTCTCCTCTTCACTGCCTGGGTTGTCCAGTACAGAAATATCCTGCTCGGCTTTGGAACCCAGGATGACCAGCGCGGTGGCATCGCCACCGTCATCCAGAATCATGTTGGGGGTGCCGCCGTCATGCCACTCCATGATGCGATGGGTGTAGTCCCAATAGTCTTCCAGGCTTTCGCCTTTAAGAGCAAAGACTGGGATGCCCTGGTCAGCGATGGCTGCAGCAGCGTGATCCTGGGTTGAGAAGATGTTGCAGGAAGCCCAGCGTACCTCGGCACCCAGTGCAATCAGGCTCTCGATCAGCACTGCGGTCTGGATGGTCATGTGCAGGCTGCCAGCGATGCGGGCACCCTTGAGGGGTTGTTCGTCCGCATATTTCTTACGGATGCTCATCAGGCCGGGCATCTCGGTCTCGGCGATGCGCAGCTCTTTGTGACCCCACTCTGCCAGGGTCATATCGGCGACTTTATAGTCCTCTGCCGGTGCGTTCATGGTTTTTACTCCTTGAAGGAACCGAGCGCCGTTGTTAATAGAACCGCAGTACCGAGCCTGGCAGGGGCTTCCCCCGTTGCAGCGCTCCTCAGTATGCGATGTGAAAGTTTAGTTCAAATTTATGAAGTTTTTAGTTAATGCGCTATCAGTTTAATATTTGGAAGCGGGGCTACCAAAAGTAGGCGCTTTAGGCGAAGCCCCGCTTCTGAAGTTTATATGCCAGCGGCATCACGCAGGGCGTCAGCCTTGTCAGTGCGCTCCCATGAGAAATCTGGCTCTTCGCGGCCAAAATGACCGTAGGCAGCGGTTCGCTGGTAGATGGGTTTGATCAGATCCAGCATATGCACCAGGCCATAGGGGCGCAGCTCAAAGTGCTCGCGAATCAGCTCTATCAGACGGTTATCTTCAACCTTGCCGGTGCCAAAGGTGTTGATGCTGATAGAGGTTGGCTCGGCAACGCCAATGGCGTATGAGACCTGGATTTCGCAACGCTCAGCCAGACCTGCAGCAACGATGTTCTTGGCAACATAGCGCCCGGCATAAGCTGCGGATCGATCTACCTTGGAGGGATCCTTGCCGGAGAATGCGCCGCCGCCATGTCGGGCAGCACCGCCGTAGGTGTCAACAATGATCTTGCGCCCGGTAAGGCCGCAATCACCCACTGGCCCGCCAATGACAAAGCTGCCGGTGGGGTTGATGTGGTATTTGGTCTCTTTGGTTAGCCACTCTTCAGGGATGATGGGCAGGATGATGTTCTCCATCACCGCTTCACGGAGATCCTCTTGAGTGATGCTGGGGTCGTGCTGCGTTGAGAGTACAATGTCGCTGATACCGATTGGCTTGCCATTTTCATAATGAAAAGTGACCTGGCTTTTAGCATCTGGACGTAACCAGGGCAGTATGCCGTGTTTACGTGTTTCTGCCTGACGTTTCACCAGACGATGTGCGTAGGTGATTGGGGCGGGCATCAAGACATCTGTCTCATTGGTGGCGTAGCCAAACATCAGGCCCTGGTCGCCGGCACCCTGCTCCTCAGGGGCATCACGATCTACGCCCATGGCGATGTCACTTGACTGCTTGCCAATCAGTGACATGACAGCGCAGGTCTCGCCATCAAAACCCATATCGGAGCTGTTGTAGCCGATATCCATGATGGTGCTGCGTACGACCTTCTCCAGATCGACCCATGCAGAGGTGGTGATCTCGCCTGCTACGATAACGGCGCCGGTCTTGATCATGGTTTCGCAAGCCACGCGGGCGCTTCTGTCCTGTTCGAGGATGGCGTCCAGTATGGCGTCAGAGATCTGATCGGCGATTTTGTCCGGGTGACCTTCTGATACGGATTCAGAGGTAAAGGTGAAATCTTTCAGCATGAGTTTGTCCGTGTTGGTTTGATTTGCTGTTATTCAGTGGATGGGCTGCCACCGCTAATCCACAATGAAACGCGCAAGTATACAACTGATTTTTGATTTATGCATTGGGAATGTCGCTTGGCATTATTGAGTAGTTCGTTATGATGTGGTCTCAATTTAATAGGAGCTGAATATGGTATCGCTGCAACCCCCTGTCTGTGATTTTGGTAAACCGGCTGTGGATTTTTCTCTGCCGGGTGTTGATGGGAAGGTTTGGACATTGGATCAGTGTCGGGGGGAGAACGGCCTGTTGGTGATGTTTATCTGCAATCACTGCCCCTATGTGAAGGCGATAGTGGATCGGATAGTCCGTGATACCGGGGAGCTGCTGAATCATGGCGTGAAGAGTGTTGCCATCATGTCTAATGATGCTGCAGAGTACCCTGAAGACTCCTTTGATAATATGTGTCAAATCTCAGCTGAGCTTGGTTTTTCCTTCCCATATATGTTGGATGAGAGCCAGGGGGTGGCCAAGGCCTATGGTGCTGTCTGTACACCTGATTTCTTTGGTTATAACGGAAATCTGGAACTGCAATACCGGGGGCGTCTGGATGAGAGCCGTAAAGAGGCTGCTGCAGATGATGTTCACCGGGATCTGTTTGAGGCAATGAAACAGGTTGCTGACACAGGGAGAGGGCCGGAGCAACAGATCCCCAGTATGGGCTGCTCAATAAAGTGGCGAGAGTGAGTTTATCGGTAACTATTCAGCTCACCCCTGAAATCCGCCATTTCTGCGTTGAAAAATGATCATTTACACTTGTAAACCCACATTTTTCGCCTTGAACTGACGAATTTCAGGGGCAATCTGAACAGTTACAGATGATTTTTCAAGGGTGCTGAATAGTTACGTTTATCGTGACTATTTGATGTATCAGCTATTGTCCCCACTCGTCTGTTGGGTGAAAATACCTGATTCTCTCAAAGGGGATTGCGCAGGTCGGTTAGCCTCAGGCGCATCTGCCGCAAGTTTTAGTAAATAGTTACCAACCAGGAGGGACGCATGTCCTCACGTAGTGAATTAGCTAATGCAATCCGTGCCTTGAGCATGGATGCGATTCAGAAGGCAAAATCAGGTCACCCCGGCGCCCCAATGGGCATGGCGGATATTGCCGAGGTGCTGTGGAATGACTTTCTGAAGCATAATCCGAGCAATCCAGATTGGGCAGATCGTGATCGGTTTGTGCTCTCTAACGGCCACGGCTCTATGCTGATCTATTCGCTGCTTCACCTGACTGGATATGACCTCTCTATTGAAGATATCAAGTGTTTCCGTCAACTCCACTCCAAGACACCTGGTCATCCAGAATACAATGATACTCCTGGTGTAGAGACGACAACCGGGCCGCTCGGCCAGGGTATCTGTAATGCAGTGGGTATGGCGATTGCCGAAAAGACGCTGGCAGCGCAATTTAACCGTCCGGGGCATGATGTTGTCGATCACCACACCTATACCTTTTTGGGTGATGGTTGCATGATGGAGGGCATCTCCCATGAGGCCTGCTCTCTGGCAGGTACGCTGGGGCTGGGTAAGCTCATAGCACTCTATGATGATAATGGGATCTCAATTGATGGTGAGGTAAAAGGTTGGTTTACCGACGATACTGCCAAGCGTTTCAATGCCTATGGTTGGCATGTGGTTGCTGGGGTGGATGGCCATGATGCTGATGCCATCAAACGGGCCATTGAAGAGGCGCGTGCGGTTACTGATAAACCTAGCCTGATCTGCTGTAAAACGATTATTGGCTTTGGTTCTCCCAATAAGCAGGGTAAAGAGGTGTGCCATGGTGCACCACTGGGCGATGATGAGATTGCACTGGTGCGCGAGAACATTGGTTGGCCGCATGCGCCATTTGAAGTACCTGATCATGTTTACAGCGGCTGGGATGCAAAAGAGAGTGGTACGGTATCAGAGGCCGCATGGAATGAACGTTTTGCCGCCTATGAGCAGGCTTATCCTGAATTAGCTGCTGAGTTTAAACGCCGCACCACCGGTGAGTTGCCGGCAGACTGGAATGAGAAGGCCGGGGATTATATCCAGTCGGTCAATGCATTGGCAACTAAGGTGGCCTCCCGCAAGGCATCACAAAATGCCATTGAGGGCTATGCGCCTGCACTGCCTGAGCTGCTGGGTGGCTCTGCCGATCTGGCAGGTTCCAACCTGACCCTGTGGTCTGGCTCCAGGGCGCTGACGGCTGATGATGCCTCTGGCAACTATCTCCACTATGGCGTACGTGAATTTGGTCAGGCGGCCATCATGAATGGCATTGAGCTGCATGGTGGGTTTCGCACCTATGGTGCAACCTTCCTGGTCTTTTCGGACTATGCCCGTAATGCCCTGCGTATGGCTGCGCTGATGAAGATCAGCCCGATCCATGTTTTTACCCATGACTCTATTGGTCTGGGTGAAGATGGTCCGACCCATCAACCTGTTGAACAGACGACTACCCTGCGCATGATTCCATGTATGGCGGTATGGCGTCCCTGCGATGCCGTTGAGACTGCGGTAGCCTGGAGGAATGCCATCGAGCGCAAGTGTGGGCCAACCAGTCTAATTCTGTCCCGCCAGGGTCTGCTGCATATGGCGCGCACCGATGAGCAGATTGCAGCAATAAACCGTGGTGGTTACGTATTATCTGAATGTGAAGGTGTTCCGGATGCTATTATTATTGCCACCGGATCTGAAGTGGAATTGGCTACACAGGCTGCGCAGACCTTGAAAGAGGCGGGAAAGCAGATTCGTGTTGTATCCATGCCCAGTACCGATGCCTTTGATGCCCAGGATGCCGCGTATAAAGAGTCGGTGTTGCCGGCAGCGGTCACTGCCCGTGTTGCAGTGGAGGCAGGTGTTACTGACTATTGGGCAAAATATGTAGGTCTAAATGGCCGTGTGATCGGTATTGATAGCTTTGGCAAGTCGGCACCTGCGGCTGAAATCTATAACTACTTTGGTATTACCACAGAAAATGTTGTTAAGGCGGTGGAAGATATTACCGCCTGATCGAGCTGTCTTACTAACTAAACTACTTATTTGGAGAAGCAATAATGACAATCAAAGTCGGCATTAATGGGTTTGGCCGTATTGGGCGCATGGTGTTTCGTGCAGCCGCACAAAATTTTGCAGATATTGAGGTTGTAGGTGTCAATGATCTGCTCGATCCTGAGTATCTGGCCTATATGCTGAAGTATGATTCTGTACATGGTCGCTTTCAGGGTGATGTCTCTGTTGAGGGCAATAACCTGATTGTTAATGGCAAGACTATTCGCCTGACAGCGGTTAAAGATCCGGCAGAGCTGAAGTGGGGCGAGGTGGATGCGGATGTGGTTGTGGAGGCCACTGGCCTGTTTTTGACCAAGGAGATGGCTGAGAAGCATCTCGCAGCTGGAGCCAAAAAGGTCGTCATGTCTGCGCCGTCAAAAGATGATACGCCCATGTTTGTCTATGGCGTGAATCATGAAACCTATGCCGGCCAGGACATCATCTCAAATGCATCCTGTACCACCAACTGTCTGGCGCCCGTCGCTAAGGTGCTGAATGATAACTTCGGACTCAAGCGTGGGCTGATGACCACTGTACATGCAGCCACTGCTACTCAGAAGACGGTTGACAGCCCATCCAATAAAGACTGGCGCGGTGGCCGGGGCATCCTGGAAAATATCATCCCAAGGAGCACGGGTGCGGCCAAGGCGGTTGGAAAGGTGATCCCCGAGCTGAACAAAAAACTAACAGGCATGGCCTTTCGTGTGCCGACCTCTGATGTCTCCGTGGTGGATTTGACGGTAGAGCTGGAGAGAGAGACCACCTATGAAGAGATCTGCGCCGCCATGAAGGCCGCCTCTGAAGGGGCTATGGCGGGAGTGCTGGGCTACACGACTGATAAAGTGGTCTCTACTGATTTTGTTGGAGAGGCTTGCACATCTGTTGTCGATTCTGAGGCTGGCATGGCGCTGGATGGCACCTTTGTTAAGGTTGTATCCTGGTATGATAATGAGTGGGGCTATTCCAATAAGGTTCTGGAGATGGCTCGCGTTATTTCCGGTTAACCAGGTTCAAGTTACCAGGCTCTGGGTTTATACCGGAGCCTGGTAACTGACAACTTGAACTCTTGAAGAGAAGAATTAGTTGAAGATAAAACTTCACCTAATTTTTTTCGTTTTGGGGGATTGAAATGCCAATAATTAAAATGACCGACCTTGATCTGACAGGTAAGCGGGTCTTGATCCGTGAAGATCTGAACGTGCCCATCAAGGATGGCAAAGTCACCAGTGATAAACGTATTCGCGCCAGCATGCCGACCATTGAATATGCCATGCAGGCTGGCGCAAAAGTGATCCTGATGTCTCATGTTGGCCGACAAACCGAAGGTGAATATGAAGAGCAGTTTTCGCTTCGCCCGGTAGCTGATCATATCTCTGGCCTGCTGGGCACAGAGGTTCGTCTGATTAAAGAGTATCTTGGGAAGAGCCTGGATGTGTCGGATGGTGAGGTTGTACTGCTGGAGAATGTCCGCATCAATAAAGGTGAAAAGAGGGATGATGAGGCGCTGGCCAAGGCCTATGCAGCCCTGTGTGATATCTATGTGATGGATGCCTTTGGCACGGCTCACCGGGCGCAGGCCTCTACGCATGGGGTGGGGCTTTATGCGCCAGTTGCCTGTGCCGGGCCGCTGCTGGTAGGGGAGTTGGATGCACTGGGTAAGGCGCTGGACAGTCCCGCACGCCCTATGGCTGCTATTGTGGGTGGCTCCAAGGTCTCTACCAAGCTGACGGTATTGGATGCACTCTCCCATGTGGTTGATCAGCTGATCCCGGGTGGCGGTATCGCCAATACCTTTATAGCAGCAGAGGGCCACAATGTGGGCAGGTCTCTTTATGAGCCGGATCTGATACCTGAGGCCAGGCGTTTAATGGAGGCAGCCAAGGCCAAGGGTGGTGGGATCCCCGTGCCAACAGATGTTGTGGTTGGCAAGGCCTTCTCTGAATCTGCAGAGGCCATAGTAAAGCGGGTAGAAGATGTTGTGGATGATGACATGATCTTTGATATTGGCCCTGAAACGGCTGCCCGCTATGCTGAGCTTATGCAGTCGGCTGGCACGGTTGTCTGGAATGGCCCGGTAGGTGTGTTTGAATTTGACCAGTTTGGCGAAGGCACCCGAGTGCTGGGTGAGGCGATTGCTGCATCCAATGCCTTCTCTATAGCAGGTGGTGGCGATACCCTGGCAGCAGTGGATAAATATGGTATTGCTGATCAGATTTCCTATATTTCTACAGGTGGTGGTGCGTTTTTGGAATTCCTTGAGGGGAAAGAGTTGCCAGCGGTTACTATGCTTGAGAAACGCTTTCGCTCTTGATGGGATAAACGTCCCTTGATGCCCACTGCTTCTGTTATTTAGCCAATAAAAAGGAACTGCTGTTATGCAACGCCGAACAAAGATTATTGCTACGTTAGGCCCCGCTACAGATGACCCTGCTGTGCTTGAGGCGTTGTTTGATTCCGGGCTGGATGCCGTCAGAATCAATCTCTCGCATGGGTCACATGCAGAGCATGAAAGGCGTATCCAACAGGTTAGGGAACAGTCCAGAAAAAGTGCACGCTCGGTTGCGTTGTTGATGGATCCGCAAGGGCCAAAGATACGCATTGGCCGTTTTGCAAAGGGCGCGATTGATCTGGCTGAAGGTAGAAGCTTTTGCCTTGACATGGCTTGTCCATTGGATGCCGGTGATAGCAGACGTGTGGGGTTGACCTACCCGGAGTTAATCAAGGATGTTGCAGTAGATGATGTGCTGCTGCTGGATGATGGGCGCATTGTGTTGAAAATCCAGCAGATTCAAGGCTCAAAAATAGATTGTACGGTGGTGGTTGGCGGAACCCTTTCAGATAACAAAGGGATTAATCGTCAGGGGGGTGGGCTGTCTGCCAAGGCACTGTCGGAAAAAGACAGGGTTGATATCCGCTTTGCTGCAGAGATGGAAGCAGACTACCTGGCTGTATCTTTTGTGCGTGAGGCTGTTGATGTTGAAGAGGCACGAAGGCTATTGCATGAAGCAGGTGGTAGTGGTGGCATTGTTGCCAAGATAGAGCGTGCTGAGGCATTGGACTGCATTGAAGATATTATTTGTGTATCTGATGCCATCATGGTGGCCAGGGGTGATCTGGGTGTCGAGATTGGTGATGCTGAACTGCCCAGCGTGCAGAAGAGCCTGATTCGAACGGCACGCGAGATGAATACGGTGGCTATCACTGCAACCCAGATGATGGAGTCCATGATTGAAAACTCTATTCCTACCCGGGCCGAGGTTTTTGATGTGGCCAATGCTGTGTTTGATGGCACAGATGTGGTAATGCTGTCGGGTGAGACGGCCATGGGTAAAAACCCGGTTAAGGCCGTGGCCGCTATGGATCGAATCTGCCGTGAGGCAGAGAAGCATAAATCTGTACGTAAATCCAGGCATCGGATCAATGCTGAGTTTTTGCGTAGAGATGAGGCCATTGCCATGGCGGCTATGTATGCGGCCAATCATTATCTGCGTGTAACGGCTATTGCGGCTTTGACGGAGTCAGGGTCTACGCCAAAATCAATGTCCCGTATAAGCTCTGGTATCCCCATC
Organism: Gammaproteobacteria bacterium; assembly: GCA_024275295.1. Lineage (GTDB taxonomy): Bacteria > Pseudomonadota > Gammaproteobacteria > Chromatiales > Chromatiaceae > WFXD01. Next base: position 20,968 of record JAJRZI010000098.1, read on the forward strand.
TATGCGATGACACGGCATCGTTCTGTGCGTAGAAAGGTTACGCTGTTTCGTGGTGTCTATCCGGTCAAGTTTCATGCGGTGAGCAATGATGTCCAAAAGATAAACGAGATGATTATTGAAGAGCTCTTGCAATGCAATGCCGTGGAAGAGGGTGATGTTGTTATTATTACCAAGGGTGATGCATCAGGTGTTGAAGGACATACCAATACGCTGAAAATCATACGTGTTGGTGATCATATTGCTCGTGGTTAAACCTCTGTTTATATCCTGGTGATAAATGCGTGGGCGCCTGAAATCACCACTCTTTATTGCGCTTATTAATGGCCTGTTTGGTGCGCTATTTCTCCTGACACCCTGGGCCTCTCAGTTAGAAGAGAATTTTGGATTGGGATGGCTGTTTCAGGCACGAGGGCCGCAACCACCGCCAGAGCAAGTCGTTTTGGTTATGATGGATACCGAGTCCATGAAGGTGCTGGGACTTGAGCGGCTGCATCGCAAATGGCCGCGCCAACTTCATGCCCAGCTGATACAGAGACTCTCTGCAGCTGGTGCTGCGGTTATCTCCTTCGATGTTTTTTTTCGTGACCCACGCGAGAGCGCAGGAGATAAAGCCCTGGCTGATGCCATTCGGCAGGCGGGAAATGTACTTTTGTTTCGATATCTGTATAAAGATGCGGTACAGCTACATGCTGATGGGGAGGGGGCAACCACTGTTTTTGTAGAAAAAATTGTTGATCCGGCACCGATATTTGCAGATGCAGCCGTTGCATTGGCGCCTTTTGCACTGCCTGGCGTCCCGGTAAAGGTCAGTCAGTTTTGGAAATTCAAGCCGGAAATTGGCGGGTTAGCTACATTGCCCACCATGGCCTTCCAATACTATGCGCTAAATGTTTATGAGGCCTTCCAAAAAATAGTACCGCCAGGTAGTAACCTGCTACCTGCAACATCAGCCGAGATGCTTCAATCACCAGGATTGGAGTCATACATGAAGCAGATGCGATCACTGTTCATAGCGCAGCAGGGGGTTATGGGTGAGCTGCAAAATAGTGCAGAGGCGAGTGATAGTCAATTGCTGAAGTCGCTGGTCTCCATGTATAGCGGTGGTCACAGTCAGTTTTTAAACTATTATGGCCCTCCACGCACTATCCATAGTGTTTCATATCACAGAGTGCTCGGTATGACAGATGTTGAAATGCGAACCCGGTTTGCAGGGAAAGCTGTTTTTGTTGGTGTCTCTGAGGCGTTTCAATGGGATCAGAAAGATACCTTTTATACCGTATATTCAGACAGCCAGACTGGGCATAATATTAGTGGAGTCGAGATTGCAGCGACCGCTTTTGGTAATCTGCTACAAAGAACCTGGGTGAAGCCACTGAGGGGAGAGTATGAGTTTATGCTGGCTCTATTATGGGGCGGTTTGATTGGTTTAGTCGGTCGCCGATTATCTGTAGGTAAAGCGGTCGTGAGCCTCTTTTTGCTCTGTGCGGGTTATGCCATTGTTGTGCTTGAGGGTTTTATTGCTGCATCGATTTGGCTTCCGGTTGTTGTCCCGCTTTTTGTTCAGGTATTGCCTGTGCTCTTTTTTAGCATGCTGTTGGGCTATCAGGAGGCGCATGGGGAGAGGTTGAAGATTGCTTCTGCTTTAGGGCGCTATCTTCCTCCCCAGGTGGTAGATGATCTTGCCAAATCTGTCAGGCGCATTGGCGGAGCAGGGGAGATGGTGTATAGCGTCTGTCTGGCCACTGATGCAGAGCAATATACAAAATTATCAGAGCAGATGGAGCCGGCTGAATTAAGACTGTTTTTAAACGCCTATTATGAGATTGTATTTCAGGCGATCCATGATCAGGGTGGAATCGTATCGGATGTGGTAGGTGATGCGGTATTGGCGCTTTGGATCAGTCCTGAGCCGCAGGCAGATAAGCGAATGAAGGCCTGTCATGCCGCTTTAAATGTGATATCTGCAGTAGAGAAGTTTAATCGGCAACAGCCTGAATATAAGTTGCCGACCCGTATTGGACTGCACTATGGTGAGGTCTGCATTGGTGATGTGGGGGCGGGGGAGCATTACGAATACCGCGCTATCGGGGATGTGGTCAACACCGCAAGCAGAATCGAGGGTGCAAATAAGCATTTTGGTACACGTTTGCTAATATCTAGTGAGGGGCTGGCGGGTATCAATAATATGGTGACAAGGGAGTTGGGACTGTTTCGTCTGGCAGGCAAATCCAAGGAGATACATCTTTTTGAACTCCTGGGGCATAACCAGGATTGTGCTGAAGCTGCTACGCACTTATTAGCTGAGTATGGACAGGCGTTTTCTGCATTTAAATGCCAGAGATGGGAAGAGGCATCCCATTCTTTTGCTAAAATTGTACAAAGATACCCTGAAGATGGCCCATCGCTTTTTTATCTGGGTCTTTGTGATAGATATAAACAGGTTCCTCCAGATGAAGACTGGGAGGGAATTATAGAGCTGAAGTGGAAGTAGTGAACTATGCCCGCCGTAGAAAAAATCTCACTTTTGAAGAGTATCCCTCTTTTCTCAGGTCTTGGTGATGCTGAACTGCGTGCTCTGTTTGATCATGCCTCCATTCGATCCTTTCCAAAAAACAGTGTCATTATCAATGATGGTGATGAAAGTGATTCGCTCTATGTGATTGCTTCTGGAAAGGTCAAGATTTTCCTGATGGATGACAAAGGCAAAGAGATTATTCTGAATTTTCAATCAGCTGGCGAGTATTTTGGTGAGCTATCTCTGCTCGATCAGATTTGCCGCTCTGCCTCAGTTATTACACTTGAACCTTGCCAGTGCATTGTTATTACAAAAGCGGCTTTTATGCGCTGCATATCGATGCACCCGGAGATTGCGCTGAGGGTTATTCGAGATCTAACAGCCCGTTTGCGTGACTTGACAGATGAGGTAAAAGGGTTTGCCCTGTTAGATGTTTATGGTCGGTTATCCCGTATTTTGCTTAAGCTAACAGAACCAAAGGACGGTGAGCTGGTAATTGAGCGGGCGCCCTCACGAAAAGATCTGGCCAGTATGGTGGGCTCTTCACGTGAGATGATTACCCGCATTATAAAAAGCCTTGAAGAGGGTGGGCATATCACTGTCAAAGGCAAAACCATCGTCATTCATGGACAACTTCCTCATGCCTGGTGATTTATTTCACCAAAACCTGCAAAAGTGAGACTTTTTTCACACTTTTGAGCGGAACTGGTTCTCTTCTCTTCTCTTCTGTTGGCGACTAATATTTTAGTTACACATGGAGTCTTGGTTTTTGAAACAGGACTTTCTCCCTGCCTTATGCCATGGACGAGGAGAGAAGGATCTCTCCAACGAAGGCGCTGAAGAATGCAAGGATGTGTTTTTCAGCGCCTTCTGGCTATATGGAGTGGGTGTGGTTGCCCACCAAAACACCGGATAGATGGGATCTTGAAGGTGTGGAAGCCCTTGATCTTATGTTGGAGAGCTTTACTGACGGTGCTTGTTTGGCCGTAATTCTTGACTAAGCATGGATGGTAGTTACAGGAGGTCTGGACGCGGTGCAGAAAAGCTGCTCAGGGAAGATCTAATAACCCCGCCAATTGGTATCACGGAAGTGGAAGCAAGGATGCTTTCTTTCTATACCTTCTTTTTATGGTGGTTGTTCTGTTAGAATAATTACAGTAATAAAATAGCAGTCAGCTGATTATTGGCTGCATAATGCCTAAAAACAGATCTGATTGGTAGAATTGATAACAGGCTCAATATTTAAATTCTCCGCCTTGTATTGGTTGTCTTATGTGTAATAGCAGTATTGATTTTTGCCTGTACCCGTTTTATGGGTACTTGCGCCCGTTTTGTGGGTGCTTCGTGCTAAATAAACGGTGTACATACCTGTACAGTGATCAAGCCAACCTAATTTGCTGAGGAAATCAACAATGATACGTGTGCTGCTTGTTGATGATCATGAGTTGGTTAGAACCGGTTTTCGACATATTCTGGAAGAGGCAAAGGATATTGAGGTTATTGAGGAGGTCTCCTCTGGTGAGGAGGCGATCTCTTTTGTACGTAACACACTGCCTGATCTGGTGCTAATGGATGTAAATATGCCGGGTATTGGTGGGATAGAGGCAACCCGCAGGCTTCTGCGCATCAACCCGGATCTAAAAGTAATAGCCTTGACTGTGCACACTGATAGTCCTTTTCCAACTCAACTGCATGAAGCCGGTGCTTTAGGGTATCTGACCAAGGGTTGCCCCGCTGAGGAGATGCTTAAGGCCATACGGCTGGTTGCCTCAGGTAAACCCTATATCTCAAGCGAGGTATCGCAAAAGTTGGCATGGGCACAAATGTCTGGTCGTACAGATGATCAGCCCTTTGGGCAAATCTCCCAGCGAGAAATGCAGGTATTGATGATGATTATTCAAGGCACTAAGACGCAGGAGATTTCAGACTCACTTTGTCTAAGCCCCAAAACGGTCAGCACATATCGTCATCGTCTGTATGAAAAGCTTGAAGTTGACACAGATGTAGATCTTACGCATCTTGCAATACGCCACGGATTGGTTGAATCTCAAAAATAATCCTCCATATTGATGTCTGATTCACTACTGTTCGACCCTGATTGCAGGGTCTGCCCCAGGTTAGCGACCTTTCTTGACCAGGTTAAAGCCGATTTCCCGGATTATCACGCAAGGCCGGTGCCTCCTTTTGGTGCTACAGACCCCAGTTTACTGGTGGTTGGCTTGGCCCCTGGCATGCACGGGGCCAATGCCACAGGTCGTCCATTTACTGGAGACCATGCCGGTATTCTGCTGTATGAGACGCTGTATGAATATGGCTTTAGTACCGCCCCTGAGTCGTTATCCAGAGATGATGGCCTTGAGTTGATTGGCTGCCGCATTACCAATGCCGTGAAGTGCCTGCCGCCGCAAAATAAACCCGTAGGGGCAGAGATCAATGCCTGTAACAGCTACCTTACCAATGAACTGTGTGATCTGTATGAGGGGGCGGTAGTGCTGGCATTGGGTTCCATAGCCCATAATGCTGTGATCAAAGCGCTGGGATTAAGGCAAAAAACCTACCCCTTCGGCCACAACCAGCTGCATGAGTTTGATAATGGCTTGCGCTTGCTTGATTCTTATCACTGTAGCCGATACAACACCCAGACAAGACGCTTAACCACAGAGATGTTCCAGGCTGTCTTTGCCCACGCCAGAGAACTTATTGATGCCTGTTGAGGTTGCTTTCTGAGTCGCTGCTGCCTTAGCCGTTGTGCCGTATAATTACGGCTATGGCATCTGAAATTCAGACAGCACAATTTGATTCCAAGGCCTTTCTTGAAACGCTGACGAGCCGCCCCGGTGTCTACCGTATGCTGGATGGGGAGGGGAAGCTGCTCTATGTTGGCAAGGCAAAGGATCTGAAGCGGCGTGTCAGCAGCTATTTTACGCGTTCACTCAATATGCGTGTCCAGAGTATGGTCTCCCAGATCAAGGGTATTGAGGTCACGGTGACGCATACTGAGGCTGAAGCCCTGATCCTGGAAAATACGCTGATCAAATCGCTCAAGCCTCGCTACAATATTCTGTTGCGCGATGATAAGAGCTACCCCTATATCTACCTCTCCAGTGATCAGCAGTTCCCGCGCCTGACATGGCATCGCGGAGCCAAAAGTGGTGGTGGCCGCTATTTTGGGCCTTATCCCAATATTGGCTCAATGCGGGAGAATCTACGGTTGCTACAGAAGCTCTTTCCAGTTCGACAGTGTGAAGATGGTTTTTTCCGCAACCGCTCACGTCCTTGCCTTCAATATCAGATAAAGCGCTGCAGTGCTCCCTGTGTTGGTCTCATCACCGAAGAAGATTACCAACAGGATGTGCAGGATGCTGTACTGTTTCTGGAAGGAAAAGCAGCACAGGTGATAGATAATCTGATTGAGCGCATGGATCAGGCATCTGCACAACTGGCATTTGAGCAGGCTGCGCGCTATCGGGATCAAATTGCAGTTCTAAGGCGAATTCAGGAAAAGCAGTATGTCAGTGGTGAGCGTGGTGATCTGGATATTCTTGCCGCTGCAGTCAAAGGTGGGGTGGCCTGTGTCCAGCTCTTCTTTATTCGTGCCGGGCGAAATCTTGGCAATAAGGTTTTTTTCCCAAAAACCCCGGATGGTGCAGAGGAGAAGTCGGTATTGTCTGCATTCATGGCGCAGTACTATATCGGCAAGGAGGTTCCACCTGGGGTGATTGCGAGTGCAATGCCTGATGATGCTGAGTTACTGATGGAAGTGCTTGCAGAGCAGGCTGGACGGCGGGTTTATATCACTGATCGTGTGCGTAGTGATCGGATGCGATGGCTACAGATGGCCCAGCAAAATGCCAACTTGGCACTGGATGCCAGGCTGGCCAGCAAGGCAGGTCTGCGAGCACGGCTGGATGCGCTGCAGCAGGCGCTGGATTTAGATGAAATACCCGTCCGTATGGAGTGTTTTGATATCAGCCATACCGGTGGTGAACAAACGGTAGCTTCCTGTGTTGTATTTGATGATCAGGGGGCGGTTAAGTCAGACTACCGTCGCTTCAATATTGAAGGCATTACCCCAGGTGATGACTATGCCGCGATGGATCAGGTCTTGAGTCGTCGCTACAATCGTATACAGGTTGAAGAGGGTCGGTTACCTGATATTCTGTTTATTGATGGAGGCAAAGGCCAGCTTTCAGCAGCTGCCTCGGCGCTGGAAGAGTTGGGGGTGTCAGGGGTTACCTTGGTGGGAGTTGCTAAAGGTGCAGATCGAAAACCAGGTTTAGAGCAGCTTTTCTTGTTTGGTCAGCAAGCGCCTATTATACTCCCGTCAAACTCACCCGCTCTTCACCTGATTCAGCAGATCCGTGATGAAGCGCATCGCTTTGCCATCACGGGCCACCGCCAACGTCGCAGGCGCAGCCGGAAAACCTCAGTACTGGAAGAGATTGCAGGTATAGGCCCCAAACGCCGTCAGCGTCTCCTTCGCCAGTTTGGCGGGCTACAAGAACTTGCGCGAGCAGGAGTTGATGATCTTTCCCGAGTGGAAGGAATTAGCCGTCGGTTGGCGCAACAGATCTATGAGGCCTTTCACGGGGACGAATGATTTACAGTATTCCAAATCTTCTTACGCTAATGCGGATTGCCCTGATCCCCGTCTTTGTCGGGATCTTTTATCTGCCGTGGGGGTATGCAAATGTAGCCTGTGCTGTAGTGTATGGATTAGCGGGTGTGACAGATTGGCTGGATGGTTATCTGGCGCGTCGCCTCAATCAAACCTCGCCACTGGGTGCATTTCTGGATCCAGTGGCAGATAAGTTAATGGTTGCAGCCGCGCTGATCCTGTTGGTTCAAGCTAACCCTTCACCTGCGCTGGCGATCCCAGTGGTGATTATTATTGGCCGTGAGATTGCCATCTCTGCCCTGCGTGAGTGGATGGCAGAGCTGGGTGCACGGGCCACGGTTGCCGTCTCTGCTATTGGAAAGATCAAAACAGTCACCCAGATGGTAGCCATAACAATGCTGATTTATCGGGATGATCTGCTGGGGATTCCCATCTATACCGTCGGTTATGTGTTGCTCTACATGGCTGCAATCTTGACCTTTTGGTCTATGGTTGTCTATCTGCGTGCAGCCTGGCCCAGCCTGAATTCAGGCTCAAAACTGAAAAAAGGGTAAAGTGTGATTTTTGCCCTTGACTCTGAAGGTCAGGCCATTACAATAGCGCCCTCCTAAGCGGGAATAGCTCAGTTGGTAGAGCACAACCTTGCCAAGGTTGGGGTCGCGAGTTCGAATCTCGTTTCCCGCTCCAATTTTAAAAAACCCCGAGCAGGCAATGCCGGGGTTTTTTACCTTAAAGCTTTCTGTCTCTTTGGGCCGCTTTAAGGTCGTCCCTCTTGGCTGAGTGGCAGAGTGGTTATGCAGCGGCCTGCAAAGCCGTGGACCTCGGTTCGATTCCGGGCTCAGCCTCCATTTTCTCCGTAGTATCTCTTTGTGTTTAGAGAGATGATCCCTTATGTGTGACAGCAATGAATTGGTCAATTGTAATTCCATCTACAGCTCTCTCCCAATGTCCCCTTAACGGCGGGAATTATGCATCAAAGATCTTTCTGGCCTCATCCAATGCAATCATTACAGTCATATCATTAATAGGTGATTTGTGGAAACCGCAGTGCAGATAGAAACGTTTCGCTTCCTCAGATAGAGCATGAACCAATATGGCACGTATGCCAGCTTGTTCTGCAACAATCAAAGTACGCATGATGGCATCCTTAAGCATGCCTACACCAATATCTTTGCCTTGCCACTGGGTACCCACTGCAAGACGGCCTAATACCATGACAGGGATAGGTTCTGGCATATTTCTGCGTACCTTGCTAGAGGCTTCTTCTCTAGCAACGGCACCAACAGCTAAAGAGTAATAGCCAATGATGGTATTACCTTTGCAGACAACAAATGTTCGTGAGGCCCCTTTTCTTGCATTTTTGATAGCACGCTGTTGTAGCCAATCGTTCAGTGTTGCATGGCCACAGTCAAAGGTTGAGGCATCATGCTTATCTGATATGGGGCAGGGGGCCTTTATTCCCATGGTGCTTTGTGCTCTATAAGCTTGCGTAGTGCTGGGTTGTCTTTAACTGGAGCTTCTAGAGCTTGGTTAAAGGCTTCAAAATCTACTTGATTTAGCATAAAAAGCCTCTGATCAAGCAGCACATTCTCAGCTTCACGGCATGCGGCTTCCAGCATAAAGTCTGAGCGATTCTTACCTAATGCAGCTGCGGCATGATCAATTAGATTGCGCTGTGAATTTAACGCACGCAGATTGATGGGGGCTGTTCGGGTTGCTGATTGAGCCATGAGTATCTCCAATCCAAAAATTATGAGTAATACTTTAATGTATATCGGTCAGATATACAATTACTTGAGAAATGAAGTTGGAGAGGGGGCTTTTGTTATGAATAGTACTTGAATATAAATGTGAGTAATTTAGTAGTCTTGATTGTTATTTCTCAGAATCTTGACAATAAAATAATTGCAAGTGGAGTGGTGATAGGGGTGGCAAAGCTTGTAACCTATTGAAATATAAAGAAATGTAACGGCCTGCAAAGCCGTGGACCTCGGTTCGATTCCGGGCTCAGCCTCCATTTAATATCTTTATATTATTGGCCATCAAGAGTCATTTTGATTCTCGATATGCGCCATAATATCCATGCTTTGGTGTGGAATGCCAATAATGTCAATGCCACCTGGTGTGACCTTGTACAAAACAAGATGCTTTCCCTCTGGAAAGCAATAATAACCAGGTTTTATATCCTCACGTTTTTTCCCAAGTAGTGGATTTATTGAAATCCATGAAAAACGCGATAGCAGCATACGCATATATTCGTCAGCCTGTTCAATGCCCCACTCTTCAACCGTGTACAGTCAGATCTCTTCCAGATCTGTCTCAGCCTGCTTGCGAAGAGTGTAATTGGTGGTCATTTGACGTGCTTGTTGTGCAGTTTTGTAATGAAAGACTCGCCATTAAAATCGTCGACAACAGGGCTGTTTTCACCTGCCAGGAGCTTTTCTCTCAATGCTTGCAGTTTTATTTCGTCTGTTTCCAGTTTACGAAGACCTGCACGAACCACTTCGCTGACTGACTGAAAACGGCCCTGATGGATCTTTTCTGCCACGAACTTATCAAAGTGTTCCCCAAGGGTAACTGATGTATTTCTGAGCATAAGGTTTATCCTCTTGTGTTGCTGTATTAAAAATTAATACAGCATACCTGGTTAGGCAAGTTTATGATTGACATTACTTGAGAAATGGAGTGTAAGCCCAAAGCAGTAATGTCCCCTTTGCCTGCTCAAGCTGGAGTAGAAGAACCTGGACTATGAGGTGGCCAAGAAGAAATTCAGGCGTAGTGGTGAGGGGGAGCTTGGGGGGTATGGGCTGATAAATTTGCTGGGAGTGAATTTGAATGCACGCGGAATCCCCCCAAGAGTTTTGCAAGTATCTCTAACCCAGGCACTATGTCAGTGCGGTAACTTTGGTTTGGAGGCATTTTGATCCAGGTAACGCACGATAGACTTCTCCAACTCAACCAGAAACAGTACAGAGGAAGAGACCAGCAGAATGGATAGCCATTGTTTGAGTTCGATGGTTGTGCTGCCAAACAGGGTCTGCATGAACGCAAGATAAGTGAAACCGAGCTGGAAGATGAGGAGTACGCCAATGGCCATCAGCACATAGCGGTTGCCGGTCAGCCCCTCCCAGCTGAATATCGAAGCGGTGATATAACGTGAATTGAAGAGATAGAAGATCTCGAACATGACCAGTGTGTTCACTGCGACCGTGCGTGCATGTTCGATGGTGGCACCTTGTGCCATATCCCACATAAAAAGACCAAATGCCCCACTCATCAGGATAATGGAGACAAACAGAATGCGCCATAAAAGGTGGGGTGTGAGTATTGGCTTTTGGGCTTCGCGAGGTGGGCGGCACATGACATTCTGTTCAGGTGGTTCAAATGCCAGTGATAGCGCCAGGGTGACAGCCGTCACCATATTCACCCAGAGTATCTGTACCGGCGTGAGTGGCAACTGTTGAAAGCCCAGTATGATGGCGGCAAGAATAATGAGTGCTTCGCCACCGTTGGTTGGCAGAATAAAGAGAATGGCCTTTTTCAGGTTGTCGTAGACGGTGCGGCCCTCTTCGACCGCATAGGCGATGGATGCAAAATTATCATCGGCCAGAACCATTTCAGCGGCCTCTTTAGCCACCTCTGTGCCGTTGTGACCCATAGCGGTACCGACATCGGCACGCTTCAGCGCCGGTGCATCGTTAACGCCGTCACCGGTCATCGCCACAATCGAACCCCGCCCCTGCAACAACCTGACCAGGCGCAGCTTATGCTCAGGATTAACCCGTGCGTAGACATCGACATCCTCTACCTGCTGCCGCAGCTCATCCTCACTCATCCGGTCAATTGCCTCTCCAGTGAGCAGGTCATCGCTATTGATAAGCTGTAGCTGCCGGGCGATTGCGAGTGCTGTAGTGCCGTGGTCGCCGGTGATCATCTTCACCCGAATGCCCGCCTTGACACAGGCTTGCACAGCTCCAATGGCCTCCTCACGCGGGGGGTCAATCAGGCCAAACATGCCCAGCATAACCAGCCCATTCTCTACATCACTGAACTTTAGCTCCATCTGTTCATAGCCTACGGGTTTGACGGCAATGGCCAGCACGCGCTGACCTTGCTGCGCCATCTCTTCAACACGGGATGACCAGTAGTCACTATCCAGGGGCCGGTCGCCATCGATGGTTCTCTGCTGAGTGCACATCTCCAACAGACGCTCAGGCGCACCTTTGATGAAGATGAAGGCATCACCGCCGTGGCTGTGGTGCAGCGTTGCCATAAAGCGATGCTCTGACTCAAAGGGGATGAGATCCGTGCGCGGGTACTGTTTTCCCTCCGCTTCAATATCCAGCCCGGCTTTTAGGCCGGAAATCAGCAATGCCCCCTCCATCGGATCGCCGTGGACGATCCATTCATCTGCACCCTGTTCGAGCGATGTGTCATTACAGAGCAGAGCGGCTCTGGTCACCTCCAGCAGAAGAGGCCTTTCGAGTGGCAGAATATCTCTGTCGGAAAGCGATATAGCGCCGTGGGGATCGTAACCTGTACCTTCCAGGTCAAAGAGATGGGCGGCGGTGGTGATAGTGCGTACGGTCATTTCATTGCGGGTCAGGGTGCCGGTCTTATCCGAGCAGATGACGCTGACGGCACCCAGGGTCTCAACCGCAGGCAGATGGCGGATAATGGCATTACGCCGCGCCATGCGCTGCACCCCGATGGCCAGTGTGATGGTCATGATGGCAGGCAGCCCTTCATGAATGGCAGCAACTGCCAGACTGACCGCTGCAAGAAACATCTCGGCAGCAAGATAGTCACGCAGCAGTACGCCAAATGCGAAGGTGATCCCGGCAATGGCCACGATGGCCACCGTAAGCCAGCGGCCAAACTGAGCCATCTGGCGTAACAGCGGGGTAGTCACAGACTCCACCTCCGATACCAGCTTGCTGATCAGGCCAATCTCGGTCTGTGCGCCGGTGGCGATCACCACGCCTCGCCCCTGGCCATGCGTCACTAGAGTGCTTGAAAAGGCCATGCAACGGCGGTCGCCGATAACGCTCTCCTGTGTCACAGGATCGGTGATCTTATCCACTGCCATCGATTCACCGGTCAGGGCCGACTCCTGAATCTGAAGCCCCTTGGCCTGGAACAAGCGCAGGTCCGCCGGAACTTTATCGCCGGATTGCAGCAAGACAATATCACCCGGCACCAATGCTTCAGCCGGTATGGTCATCTGTCGGCCATCACGCATAACCATCGCATTGGGGGAGAGCATTTGTCGTATGGCTCTCAAGGCATCCTCTGCCTTGCCCTCCTGTACCACGCCGATCATGGCATTTAGCAGCACAACCCCAAAGATCACACTGGCATCCACCCAGTGCCCCAGCACTGCTGTGACAACACCGGCAGCCATCAACACATAGATCAGCACATTGTGGAATTGATAGAGAAAACGCAGCAGTGAGCCGCGCTTTTTTGCTTCAGGGAGCCGGTTTGGCCCATGTTTGGCGAGCCGGTTACCGGCCTCTTCTTTTGCGAGTCCATGGGGTGTTGTTGCAAGTGATTCAAGGGCTGTTTTTGCGCTTTTTGCATGCCAAACCGATGCAGCCAACTGATCATTTAGCATCTTCAAATGCTCCTTTACAAAATGCCAATCTTCATTGCACTGCCTATAAGATTAGCCCACTGGGGGCGGAGCGTGATAAAAATGGGCGAGGGGTGCCCTAAGATGGGATTGCTACATTACTCGCTCCCACGCTCCTGCGTGGGAACGAGATGGGTTCGACCTACGTGCTATGTGAGGTAGCGTATCGACCATGCACCAATCGATACAGTGCAGGCAGAACCACTAGGGTTAATAAGGTAGACGAGATGATTCCACCAATGACAACTGTCGCGAGGGGACGTTGTACTTCCGAGCCGATGCCTGTATTCAGCGCCATCGGAACAAAACCCAACGCGGCAACCAATGCGGTCATTAAAACAGGACGCAGGCGCGTTAAGGCGCCCTCAATGATAGCCTCATGCAGCGCCCGGCCATGGATGCGCAGGTCTCGAATAAAAGAGACCATGACCAGACCATTCAGTACCGCAATACCCGATAGCGCAATAAAACCCACTGCAGCTGAAATTGAGAAGGGGATATCACGCAGCAGCAGTGCAACTATCCCGCCGGTTAGCGCCAGAGGAACACCCGAGAAGATGATGAGTGCATCCTTCACGGAGCCAAGCGCCATGACAAGTAGTGCAATGACGAGCGCCAGTGTCAGTGGCACTACAATGGAGAGGCGCTGGGTTGCTGATTGAAGCTTTTGATAAGTGCCGCCATATTCAACCCAATATCCCGCAGGTATATCGACATTTTGTTTTGCTGCCTGCTGAATATCCTGAACAAAGGAACCCAGATCCCGCCCTCGAATGTTGGCGGTAATCACTACACGGCGTTTACCGTTTTCTCTATACACCTGGTTATAACCCGTGACTAATTGAAGATCAGCCACCTCTTTCAAGGGCAGATAATTTCCATTGGAAAGCATGATGGGAAGGTCGGAGAGGGCATCAACATCGCTGCGCAGATGCTCGGCTAATCGCACCACGATATCGGATCGACGGTCGCCTTCATACAGTTGGTTTGCGACCGTTCCCCCCAGTGCAGTTGCTAATAGATCCTGTAACTGAACAATGCTCAAACCATGGCGTGCCATGGCTTCACGTTTGGGAATAATCGTCATCACGGGCAATCCCGTGGTCTGCTCTACTGCCACATCGGCAGCGCCAGAAACAGTCCCCATAACCTTCCCTATTTGACTGCCCAGCTCGATAAGCTGGTCAAAATCATCGCCAAACACCTTGACCGCAACTTCAGCACGCACCCCTGAAATCAGCTCATTAAAGCGCATCTGAATGGGTTGCAAAAACTCATAACGATTGCCTGGGATCGGAGTCACCAGGGCTTCCAGCTCAGCGACGAATTGCCTTTTTGGTTTGTTGGGGTCTGGCCATTCATCACGCGGTTTAAGCATGATGAAATTGTCTGAAACACTGGGCGGCATCGGATCAGTTGCCACTTCCCCAGTGCCAATTTTGGCAAAAACCCTTTCAACCTCCGGTAATTTTTTAATGACGGGTTCTAATATTTTTTGCATCCGTATGGCTTCACTGAGTGAGGTGCCAGGAATGCGTAATGCATGCATGGCAATATCACCTTCATCAAGATTAGGCACGAACTCGGAGCCAAGTTTTGGAATGAGTAAGCCTGTATAGACAACCAGCATAAGCGCCAGCGCAACAACCAGCCATCTCAATTTCAGGGAAAGTGACAAGATGGGTTTGTAGAGTAAAAGAGCCGACTGAACGGCTATGTTTTTTTTCTCTTTTATCGGTTTCTTAAAGAGCAGTGCGACACCTGCCGGGATGAAGGTGATGGAGAGAATCATCGCGCTGACCAGAGCAATGATGACTGTAATCGCCATTGGGTGAAACATTTTTCCTTCCACGCCACTGAGCGCAAAGATAGGAATGTAGACCGCAGTAATAATAAATACACCAAACAGTGCAGGGCGAATCACCTCTCTGGTTGCCTCGAAGACAATGTTCAGACGTTCGTTGAGTGGCAGCCCCTCTTTGCGACCATTTTTATAACAGTCATCGCTCAATCGGCGCATGCAGTTCTCTACAATGATCACGGCACCATCGATAATCAAACCAAAATCCAGCGCACCCAAGCTCATGAGATTGGCGCTGGTTTTTGTCTGCACCATGCCAGTGATGGTCATTAACATGGCAATTGGAATAACGGCGGCGGTTAAAATCGCTGCGCGAACATTGCCCAAAAACAGGAACAGAACAACAATGACCAGCAGCGCACCTTCAAGCAGGTTTTTTTGAACCGTTTCCAATGTTTTATCAACCAGGCTGGTGCGGTTGTATACCGCCGTGACGATAATGCCGTCAGGCAGACTGGCCTTAATCTCTTCCAATTTAGTAGCGACACCGTTGGCAACACTGCGGCTGTTTTCACCAATCAGCATAAAAACCGTGCTCATAACAACCTCACGACCATTCTGAGTGGCTGCACCTGAGCGTAACTCTCTGCCCAGGCTAATGGTTGCTACATCTTTGATCTGAATAGGAATGCCTTGATGCTGGCGAATAACGATATCACCCAAATCAGCCAGTGTGCCGGCCTGGCCGGGTACACGCATCAACCATTGCGAGCCATTGTGTTCAATGAATACAACCCCCCGGTTATCGTTATTCTGTTGTATGGCCGTAACAACATCTGTGTAGCTTATTTGGTAGGCCAATAACTTGGCCGGGGCAGGTGCTACCAGGATCTCCTTTTTGTAGCAGCCGATAGGGTTGACCTCCGCCACACCAGGTACACGCATTAGCTGGGGACGAATAATCCAATCGTGGGTTGAACGCAGATCCATGGGCGTAACCGGGCTGCCATCACTATTTTTGGCATCCGGCTCTGCATCGACGGTAAACATGAAAATCTCACCCAATCCCGTTGCAATTGGGCCGAGGGCAGGTTCTAACGAGGGCGGCAGATCGGCTTTGGCGCTGCTCAGCCGTTCGCTGACTAACTGCCGGGCAAAATAGATATCTGTGCCCTCTTCAAACACCACCGTCACTTGAGAGAGGCCATAGCGTGATACTGAACGGGTATAGGATAGTTTGGGTATGCCCGCCATCGCGGTCTCTACCGGGAAACTCACCCGCTGCTCTGCTTCCAATGGTGTATAACCGGGGGCAGCGGTATTGATGACCACCTGAACATTGGTAATGTCCGGTACGGCATCGATGGGTAGTTGAGTAAATTTCCACGCACCCAGCCCCATCACGATAAGGACGAGCACCAGCACCAACCCACGGCGGGCCAGTGCAAAATTAATAATTGCTTCAAGCATGATGAGTCGCCTTTAGTGATCGTGAGATGCGCCGGATTTTTCGATATCGGCTTTGATGACGTAGCTGTTTTCGCTGACATAGCGGATGCCGGGTTCCAGGCCACCCAGTACCTCAGCCCACTCACCCGTTTGCAGGCCAAGATCCAGCATGCGAACTTCGTACTCCTCACCAATTTGCGCATAGACCACGGTAAAATCCCTAAAGGCCTGTAGCCCCGTCTGTTTTACCGCTAAAGCAGCAGTGTGTTCACCGACGGTTATTTTTGCGCTGATATAACGTCCTGGACGCAGTTGGCCCTTTTTATTATTCAACACCACCCGAATTTTCACGGACTGATTGCTCTCTGCCGCAACATTAATTCGGGAGACTCTGCCGCTGGCTGTTTGGCCACTCGTTGTATCGGTGATGGTGACAGGTGCGCCAATTTTGACTTGTGCCAGATCGGCAGGAAAGACCGACAGCTCAGCCCAAACAGAGGCGGTATCCATAATCATGAAGAGTTGACGCCCATCTGTCTGTTCACCGACGTTGGCATCACGTTGGGTTATCACGCCACTAATCGGTGCGGTAATGTTAAATAGCTGCAAGCTTTCGTTGCTTTCAACGGTGGCCAGTTTTTGGCCTTTACGAACCCGCTCGCCGAGTGAGGGCAAGACAGACTTGATCATGCCATCAAAACGGGCGCTGATTCTGCGTATGCGCTCTCTATTTGCCGTAATCTGGCCATAGACAGCAATGGTTTTTTGCATAACCACCGGGCCTGCAATCAGCGTTTCGATCTCCAGGGCTTCAGCGACTGCATCTTTAATCCTGGTGCGCCCTTCAAAGTTATCGTATTGCCAGCGGTATGTTGCCCCATCGTGTATCGCATTGATCGTGACGATAAATGAGTGGGGTTCGTAGATGACGGTATCACCGCGTAACACATCACCCTGGGGATTGAATTTGATCTGGTCAACCTTGCCGCCAAGACGGGTCAAGGTGATGTTAAGGTCTATCGCTTCAGGTGCCAGTAGTTGCCCATTTTTTGTTGCCCAGGCGCGAAATTCAGGCGGTACACCTGTCTCAAAAATGGCCAGTTCAAGGGTGAAATCACCCTCTTTTAGTAGCCGTCCTCGATGCGGGCCTTTTTGGGGTTCTGCCTCGGTTTCAACCGCTTCACTGTGGAGAGTCGTTGACGGCATGAGTCGCTCTAAATTCAGATCACCACAAGCGCTGAGGAGTGCGGTCAGTAGGAGCATGAGCATGGCTCTATTTATCACTGTTTTCATAACGAGCCTCCTGCTGCTGTTGGTTCTGTTAAACGCACACCCGTCAGTCGTTCGATCTCAATCATGTTATGACGCGCATCAATGCTGGCTTCGATCAATGCATTGTGTGCATCCAGCACCTCAGTCTGAACAGTGCGCCACTCCAGGTAGCTGTAACGTCCAAGATTGTATGCGCGCAGCGTCTCTGTGAGCGCCTGTTCAAGCGGTGGGATAATCTCACCACGCAACGTATCGATGACATGCAAACTGTGTTGTAGCTTTTCATAGATAACGTAGAGCGTGGTTTCGATGTGAATGCGCATAGCGCTCTCTTGCTTGTCTGTTTTAGCCAGATTGGCACGTGCTGCCGCAATGCGCCCCGGATTTCGAGTGCGCTCGCCAAAGGGGATGGTGATGCCAGCGACAAATGCCTGGTCATTGCTGCTGTTGCTATGGCGAACTCCTGCATTCAGACGCCAGCTTGGTCTCTCTTTAGCCAGTGCGAGCTGTAACTCCGCCTTTTTCAGAAGCCGTTCTGATGATAGCCGGGTGAACTCAGGGTTTTGTTGTAGCCGTGACTTGAGTGTTTCAAATGATGCAATTTGGAGCGTTCCGTTAATGTTACCCTCAACCCGTGCAAAGGCAGGTGTCACCTCTCCCCACTGAGCTGCTAAGCGGCGATTCGCTGATACCCGCTCATGGTCAATATCTTCGCGTTCCAGTTTTCTGCGTGCCAGTTCAGCTTGTGCTCTGGAGAGTTCGGCTTTAGGTGTCTTGCCTGCTTTCACTCGTTTAGCTACTGATCTGATCGTCTCCTGTGCAATCTGAACTGCTTTGTCCGCATTAACCTCTCGTGCCTGATAGGCCAAACTGACAAGGTAACGGCGTGCTGTCTCAGCCGCAGCATCCAGCTGCCTGACATCTGCTTCAACAGTGAGCAGGGATGAACCTGCACGCGCTGCATTAATATGACGCTGGCGGACTCCGCGCTCAACCACCCAACTGATACTGAGGGTTGCCTGGGCGCTATCCACGCCGCGGTTATCGCCCGTGCCTAAAACATCTTCCAGCTCAAAGCTTAATTCAGGGCTGGGTGCAAGCCCCGCCTGTAGCGCGTGCCCTTGCTGCGCTTTAAGCTGGTAGTCAAAGGTGTGCAGATCCGGGTTCTGCTCAATGGTTCTGGTGACGGCTTCATGCAGGTTAATCGTGCGCTTGCCTGCATCAAAACCGGGGGCTGCACTCACGGCTGTACTGAGTAGTGCCAAATAAAACAGAGCCGACTGCTTACCTGTTTTTCTCGGCATAAAAAAGATCTCAACATGACCCAACTCCTAACGTAGTGTCGTTAATACGACACACACGGAAAAACCTCAACAATAAGAAAACATGCAGCATTGCGTGGTACAGACCTGGATCAGATCCGCATGTACAGCAATGCCATCAGAAAGAGTAAGGCGTTAGAGTGGAGGAGCGCGCAGTGGTGGAGAAAGGTGATATTGCCAGGGAAGAATAGCGTCTTTATCACGACGCCGATGAAATGTCTGCCGATAGAAAGCAGCCAGGAGTAAAGCAAATACAGTGACAAGTAAAGCCAGCGTAAGCACGCTGTTGGAAACCTTTTTCAGCAGGCCATACGAACTTACATCAAGCTCTGACAGTACCTCATCGTGGTGATCACCATGGGAAACGTCGATAGAAAGATGCGCTTCACTCAGATGTGAATGCTCAGCCGCCGCCTTGGTGGCAATGTGACTCTGTTGCTGACCATGGTTATGATCAAGATTGTGTACATGCAGTTTTACATCCTGAGCACACAATAGCGCTATGGAGAGAAACAGTGCCCACAGGAATAAAGTTCGTTTTTTTGTCTGACGGAAAAAAATCATCGGCGGCAGTTTAGGCGAATATATTGGCCAAAAGCAAGTATCGATAATGGCCTAAGAGTCTTTAAGCTTGAATATCAGCCAGTTCTAAGAAGGTTTCCCCCCCTGGGTGGAAACCCTCCCCTGCAGTGCCTACAGGGGAGGAGCGCCGGAATCCGGCTAATGTGTATCATTCAGATCGAGAAGATCCACTCGGGTCACTTCGCCATCTTCATCAAAGACATCGAATACGGTGGCTTGACCAAACGGATCGCGTTGATACTCCAGTGCCTTCTTGGCTGCTTCGATCGGTGTCTCAGCATCGATCTCGATTTCCCACACCAGATTGTATGTCCAAGCCGAAGGAATGTTGGAATGAGGGGCTCTGGGAACTCGTCCCAGGCCAGCGGACATTTCCACTGACCCCGCCGTTACCCGGTAATGATAATATCCTGCCGATCAGGACCGAAGAGGATCTCAAGGCGGAGGGCGTTTTCATGCGAAACTGCGTTGGTGCATACGTTCCTCTTGCCAAGCACGGCTTTTGCTACATCTATCGGGTTATTTTCACGCAACGGGCAACGCTGGAGCTTGTTAATAGGGCATACCCCCGCAAACTGCTTGATCTGACCGAACCAAGTAAAATCAAGCTGCCGCCACTTACAAACGAACAAGTGGCACGAATCATGAGCTGGGACGATGGTATCGAGCTCGGCCAACTCGAATGCCATGCAAACCAGCCAGCATCTACTGTAACCTTGGAGGCTATTGAGGATTGGCTATGTAATGAGCTAGGTAGTCAGGTATAACAATGGCAAAAATGAGTTTTTGGTGGTACTTTACCCTCACTGTACCAACCGATAATAGCAAGCGGGGTGGTATAGGGGGTGTGAAAGCGCATAACCTATTGATTTATATATGTGTGCCACGGCCTGCAAAGCCGTGGACCTCGGTTCGATTCCGGGCTCAGCCTCCATATCTAAAATAGATAAGGCGCTTTTTAGCGCCTTTTTCTTTGCCTGATATCCCTTAAATACCTGTCAACAGCGGCCTAATAATGCCAAAAAACGCCTATCAGGGGTGTCAGTGTATTATCTCAGAAAGGTTCTTATTGCATATAAGCTGATGCCCCTGATCATGCAGAATGACAAGAACCTCCTGGCTGCCAGTTGTGAGTGTATTGGGGATCTCAGGATTTTGGATATCACTTACGATTGGGCAGAGCAACTGATTGTTCTAGATTTAAAGTGACAGGTTCCTGATGTCCGACAACATGTTGCTTAGATAGCGGGTGAAACGCACACCGTCGGCGCCGTCGATGACTCGGTGATCATAGGAGAGTGAGAAGGGCAGGATCAGCCGGGGGACGAATTCCCCGTCGCTATAGACCGGTTTCATGGCTGCCCGGGACACGCCGAGGATGGCAACTTCCGGCGCATTCACGATGGGGGTGAAGGCGGTGCCGCCGATCCCCCCCAGGCTCGAGATCGTGAACGAGCCGCCCTGCATATCCGCTGGTGTCAGTCTCTTCTCGCGGGCCTTGGTGCCCAGCTCGCTTAGTTCCCGCGCCAGGTCGAACAGGCCTTTACAATCAGCATTGCGCACCACGGGAACCACCAGCCCGGCGTTGGTATCCACTGCGAAGCCGATATGGAAGTATTTCTTGATGACCAGGTTTTTGCCGCCCGGGTCCAATGAGGCATTGAAATGAGGATATTTTTTCAAGGCGACGACAGTGGCCTTCATCAAAAAGGCCAGCAGGGTCAGCTTGAAACTTTGTTGCGATGAGTCTTTGGTTTGTGCTTTGCAGAATGCCTCAAGATCGGTGATATCGGCTTCGTCGAACTGGGTGACATGTGGGATCGTCAGCCAGTTCCGGTGCAGGTTAGTGCCGGAGAGGGTTTTGATGCGTGGGAGGGGTCGGATCTTGATCTCGCCGAACTTGGTGTAATCGACTGCTGGCATTTTTGGCAGAACCAGATCGTGACTGGGAATCTCCTCTGCTTTTGCCATGGCTCCTTTGACGAAGAGCTGGACATCTCCTTTCAAGATCCGTCCCTTGGGGCCAGAGCCTGTCACTTGGGTCAGATCGACACCCAGCTCCCGGGAAATGCGGCGTACGGCGGGGCTGGCATGGGGTTTTGAGGTGTTTTCGTCCGTTGATTTTGGCGGGACAGGGGGAGGGGAGAGGGCCTTCTCACCCGGTAGTGGTGTTGACTCAGCAGCAGCTTCGATTTGCCGTGACGGGAGGGCTGTATCTGGCGTTACTGGAACAGTCTCGGCCTGCTCAGGGGCGGACAGGCTGGATGTGCTGGTTTCAGTGGCAGGCGCTCCCAGTTCATCCGCTACCTCCAGGATCAGGATAAGATCACCTTGCGTGACCTTATCTCCCACCGTCACTTTCAGTTCTCTGATGACGCCGGTATGGGGAGAGGGGATCTCCATGGTGGCCTTGTCGCTCTCCAGTGTGATCAGCGGCTCCTCTGCTGTGACTCTGTCTTCGGGCGCGACCAGGATTTCGATAACCTCCGCCTGTTCGATGTCACCGATGTCGGGAATCAGGATCTCTTTTAGTGTGCTCAAGGCAGTTGCTCCATTACACTGTTACCGGGTCAGGCCTTTCAGGGTTGATGTCATATTTCTTGATCGCCTCTGCTACCCTGCTCTGCGGAATATCACCCCCTTCCGCCAGGGATTGAAGGGCGGCCAGGGTGATGTAATGGCGGTTGATCTCGAAGAATCTGCGCAGCGCCTCGCGGGTGTCGCTACGGCCAAAGCCGTCAGTGCCAAGTACTCTATAGGGGGCCGGAATAAAGGCTCTGACCTGGTCGGCATGCTGTTTTATATAGTCTGTGGCTGCCACCACCGGCCCCTTTCTTCCCTTGAGTTGTTGCGTAAGATAGCACTCACGCGCCTGCTCCTCTGGATGCAACAGATTCCAGCGCTGTACTGCAAGGCCATCCCGGCGCAGCTCGTTGAAGCTGGTGGTGCTCCAAATATCTGCACTGATTCCAAAATCCTCTTTCAACAGTTCAGCTGCCGCCAAGACCTCGCGTAGAATGGCCCCGCTGCCCAATAGCTGCACTCTGGGGGCTTCTGTTTTATCGCCTTCTTGCAATAGATAGATACCCTTGAGAATTCCCTCTGTGACCCCTTCGGGCAGGGCGGGGTGGGTATAGTTCTCATTCATGGTGGTGATGTAGTAAAAGATGTTTTCCCGCTCTTGATACATGCGCCGCAGCCCGTCATGAATGATCACCGCCAGCTCATAGGCGAAGGTGGGATCGTAGGCGATACAGTTGGGTATGGTGGCTGCAAGATGGTGGCTGTGGCCGTCCTGGTGTTGCAGCCCTTCCCCGGCCAGTGTGGTGCGGCCTGAGGTGGCACCGATCAGAAACCCCCGTGCCTGGATATCGCCTGCCGCCCAGGCCAGATCGCCGACCCGCTGAAAACCGAACATGGAGTAGTAGATATAGAAGGGGATCATGTTGATCCCATGATTGCTGTAGGCGGTTCCGGCGGCTATCCAGGAGGCGAGGGAACCGGCCTCATTGATCCCCTCGTGCAGGATCTGGCCATTCTTATCCTCCGGGTAATACATCACCTGCTCGATATCCACCGGCTCATAGAGTTGTCCAACGGATGAGTAGATCCCCAGTTGCCGGAACATCCCCTCCATGCCGAAGGTGCGGGCCTCATCAGGGACGATGGGTACAACGTAACGGCCGATATTCTTGTCCCGGACTAGTACCGCAAGCAGTTGGACAAAGGCCATGGTGGTGGAGATCTCCCGCTTATCCGACCCCTTCAGCAGCCGCTCAAATGCATTAAGATCGGGGATATCCAGCGTGTTTGCGGGTGGGCAGGTAGCCGCCCAGAGTCTTGCGCCGTTCGTGCAGATAGCGCATCTCAGGGCTATCCTGATCCGGCTTATAGAATGGAGCCTCGCCGATGTCGCTGTCGGAGATTGGGATATTAAAGCGGTCGCGGAAGGTTTTGAGCGCCTCTTCCCCCAGCTTTTTCTGCTGATGGGTGATGTTCTGCCCCTCACCGGCAATGCCCATGCCGTAGCCCTTGACCGTTTTGGCCAGGATGACGGTGGGTTGTCCCTGGTGTTTTACTGCAGCAGCGTAGGCGGCGTAGACCTTGCTAGGGTCGTGTCCTCCCCGGTTGAGCCGCCAGATATCCTCATCGCTCATGTTGGCGACCATATCCTGTAGCTCTGGATACTTATTGAAGAAGTGCTCGCGGGTGTAGCTGCCACCTTTCACCTGATAATTCTGGTAGTCGCCATCGACGGCCTCCTCCATGCGTTGGAGCAGGATGCCATCCTTGTCCCGGGCCAGCAGCGGGTCCCAATAGGAGCCCCAGATCACCTTGATGACGTTCCAGCCTGCGCCACGGAACACCGCCTCCAGCTCCTGGATGATCTTGCCGTTGCCCCGTACCGGGCCATCCAACCGTTGCAGATTACAGTTAACCACAAAGATTAGATTATCCAGCTTCTCCCTTGCCGCCAGCGAGATGGCGCCCAATGACTCCGGCTCGTCCATCTCACCATCCCCCAGGAAGGCCCAGACCTTGCGTTCATGGGCGCAGAGGATTTCGCGGTTGCAGAGGTATTTTAGGAATCGCGCCTGGTAGATGGCCATCAATGAACTCAACCCCATAGAGACAGTGGGGAACTGCCAGAAGTCCGGCATCAACCGGGGGTGGGGGTAGGAGGAGAGACCGCTGTCCCCATGCGCCTCACGGCGAAAGTGGTGCAGTTGCTCTTCCGATAACCGCCCTTCAAGAAAGGCGCGGGCGTAGATGCCCGGGGCGGAGTGACCCTGAAAGAAGATAAGGTCGCCACCGTGGCCCTCTCCGGGGGCGTGGAAAAAGTGGTTGAATCCCACCTCAAACAGGGTGGCGGCGGAGGCGAAGCTGGCGATATGCCCGCCCAGGCCGTTATATTTTTTGTTGGCTTTAACCACCATAGCCATGGCGTTCCAGCGGATGAAGGCCTTGATACGGCGCTCCATGGCACGGTCGCCGGGAAAGTGTGCTTCTGCTGATGGTGGTATGGTGTTGATATAGGCGGTGTTGGCGCTATAGGGTAGATAGGCACCGGAGCGGCGAGCCTTGTCAATCAACCTCTCCAGCAGATAGTGGGCGCGTTCTACCCCCTCATGCTCCAGGACGGAATCCAATGCCTCGATCCACTCCTGAGTCTCTTGGCTATCAATGTCAGCTTTTGTATCCATTGTTTATGCCTATCCAGTTGGCTCGTTACAGAGTGCTGCATTATCTATAAGCGTGGTGCTCCACCAATGCATCCAACTTGGCGGCGCAGATGAAATCATTATCAGAGAGTCCATCTACGGCATGAGTGCTGTAGTGCACCTTGCATTAATTGTAGCCCACCTCTGAAATGGGGTGGTGATCTTCTCGGTGTGAGATCCAGGCCATGGCGTTAACAAAGGCGATGGTCTGATAGTGGTCTTTAAAGCGGAAGGTGCGGTTAATCTCGGTGTTCGCATCATTGAGTTCCCACTGCTGTATCTGCTGAAGATAGACCTGTGTTGCCTCTGTGCTCAGAGGAACGGTTTTGCTCTGGCATGGTGTACAGAGCATTGCATTAAGATCGCTCATTTGAACTCCTTCTTTATGTTTTTCCATCAATGGATATGGGGAAAGCCATTCTGGGGAATGGATTGTCGCCTTTCTATACTAGGATTATAGATTATACTTGACAATAGCAGTCAGGTATTTAAAGAGTGATGCAAGGAGAGGGAAAGTCAACATAATCGAATATGCACTGAAGATGGAGAGAGAGGGTGAGGATTATTACCGTGGTTTGGCAGCAAAGGCGGGCAATAAGGGGATTGAGGGTATCTTCCATACACTGGCAGACGCAGAGGCCAAACATTACCAGGCATTGTTGCAGTTGAGGGATAACCTGCCGCTCCCCGTCTATGATGAAAATATCCTTTTATACGCCAAGAACGTCTTCCAGCAGATGCGCTTGGATCAAGATCCCATCAATGTGCAGGATGATCAGGTGGAGGCCTACAAAAAGGCTTGTCAGATAGAGAAGGAGAGCAGGGAATTCTATCTGCAAAAGGCCGAAGAGCTGCCTAATCAGGCCGAAAAGGAGCTCTGCCTGAAGATAGCTGAAGAGGAGATGCAGCACTATATCCTGCTCGATGCGATGATCGACTTTATATCCAGGCCCTATACCTGGTTGGAAAATGCTGAATGGAGTCATCCGGATAGTTATTAAGGAGCGGCTATGTCTAAATCAGGATATCGTGTTGTAAGAGATAGCATGGGTGAACTGAAGGTTCCCAGTGATGCCCTCTATTCTGCCCAGACTCAAAGGGCGTTGAACAACTTCCCTATGAGCGGCCTTACCATGCCGTCCCGTTTTATCCAGGCTATTGCCATGATCAAGAAGGCGGCGGCGGAGGTTAATGCCGAACTGGGCCTGCTTGATCTAGATATTGCAGATGCCATAGCCGCTGCTGCTGATGAGATTATTGCTGGCAAGCACCTGGAACAGTTTCCGGTAGATCTGTTCCAAACCGGCTCTGGCACCAGCACCAACATGAACCTCAATGAGGTGTTAGCGACCCTGGCCAGCCGTAGCGCCGGGGTGGTCAGCCCCAATGATCATGTCAACATGGGGCAGAGCAGCAATGATGTTATTCCCACAGCCATTCATCTAAGCGCTGCCATCGCCCTTGATGAGCTGCTATTGCCAGCACTGGATCATCTGGCAGAGACCATCGGGAAAAAGGCCGTTGAGCTGAATGGCATCTGTAAAACCGGCCGTACCCATCTGATGGATGCCATGCCGATCCGTATGAGCCAGGAGTTAACGGGCTGGACCACTCAGATTCACAAGGGCATAGAGCGTATCCAGAGTAGCTCCCCCCGCCTGCATCAGTTGGCTCAGGGAGGCACGGCAGTAGGCACCGGCATTAACACTCCCCTGGATTTTGCACAGAGGATGACAGACAAACTCAGCCGCTATACCGGGCTGCCACTTATCCCCAGTAGCTCCTTCTTCGAGAGTCTCAGCTGTCAGGATACGGCGGTGGAACTCTCCGGCCAGCTCAAGGTGGTAGCCATCAGCATTATGAAAATCTCCAATGATCTGCGCTGGATGAACAGCGGCCCTCTGGCTGGTCTGGGTGAGATTGAGCTGCCGCCACTACAGCCTGGTTCCAGCATTATGCCGGGCAAGGTGAACCCGGTGATCCCTGAAGCCACTTCAATGATTGCTGCCCAGGTGATCGGCAATGATGCCACCATCACCGTGGCTGGTCAGTCTGGCAACTTCCAGCTCAACACCATGCTGCCGGTCATCGCCTACAACCTGCTGCAAAGCATTGAACTGCTGGCCAGTGCAGCTAGGCAGCTTGCAGACAAGGCGATCAAAGGATTCAAAGTGAAGGAGGGAAATCTTCAACACCCATTGACCAACAACCCCATTCTGATCACTGCTCTGACACCTGTCATCGGCTATCTGAAGGCAGCAGAGATAACCAAACGGGCCTACGAAGAAGGGCGCCCTGTAATTGATATTGTAGAGGAAGAGACCCAACTCTCCCGCAGTGAGCTAGAGTACCTATTGGATCCCATAAAATTAACCTTGGGTGGGATTTAAAAATAGAATCAACTTGCTCAAAGACAGGCCCATCGCAATGAAAAACAGCTTTAATACGAAAACCTCACTTGATGTCGCTGGTAAGGCGTATGAAATCTTCAGCCTGAAGGTACTGGATGAGCAGTATGACATCAGCCGTCTGCCCTTTTCACTGAAGATATTGCTTGAGAACCTCCTGCGTCTGGAGGATGGAGAGAACATCAGCCGGGAGGATATCGTGGCTCTCGCCCAATGGAATCCTGAAGCTGCTGAGAGCAGAGAGATCGCCTTTACCCCCGCCCGGGTGCTGCTGCAGGATCTTACCGGTGTCCCTGCCGTAGTGGATCTGGCGGCAATGCGTGAGGCGATGAGGGATCTGGGCGGTGATCCGGATCAGATCAATCCGCTCTCTCCCGTTGATCTGGTCATCGACCACTCGGTGCAGGTGGATGCCTTTAGAAGCAACCAGGCCTTTGATCTGAATGTTCAGCTGGAATTTCAGCGCAACCGTGAGCGCTACGCCTTTCTTCGCTGGGGTCAGAAGGCCTTCTCTAATTTCAGAGTGGTGCCGCCGGATACGGGTATCGTTCACCAGATCAATCTGGAGTACCTCGCCCAGGTGGTCTTTTGTCGGGAGGCTGATGGTGTCCGTTATGCCTATCCGGATACCCTGGTGGGCACCGACTCCCACACCACCATGATCAACGCCCTTGGGGTTTTGGGGTGGGGCGTGGGCGGCATAGAGGCTGAGGCCGGGATGCTGGGGCAGCCCATCAGCATGCTGATTCCACAGGTGATGGGACTCCGGCTAAAAGGGAAGCTGGCAGAAGGAACCACCGCGACTGATCTGGTGCTGACGGTGACTCAAATGCTGCGCCACCATGGTGTAGTGGGCAAGTTTGTGGAGTTCTTTGGAGAGGGGCTTGATCATCTGCCCCTGGCCGATCGTGCCACCCTCGCCAATATGGCACCGGAGTACGGAGCCACCTGCGGCATCTTCCCCATTGACGATGAAACCCTGCGCTATCTTGAGCTGACAGGGCGAACCCCGGAACAGATCGCACTGGTAGAGTCCTATGCCCGCACTCAAGGGCTGTTTCGGGAAAAGGGTGGGGTTGAGACCCACTACAGTGAGGTGCTGGAGCTGGATCTCTCCAAGGTCGAGCCGAGCCTTGCAGGCCCCAAAAGGCCTCAGGATCGGGTCTCCCTGCGGCAGGCCAAAGCTGAATTCAATCAGGCGCGGCAAGAGATGATGGTGGAACGGGCTGTGGATGCAGTCCCCAGAGAGAGCAGAGTGGAGTTGGAGTCTGGACAATTTGAACTCAAGGATGGGGCAGTAGTGATTGCGGCTATCACCTCCTGCACCAACACCTCCAACCCATCTGTTCTGATCGGTGCAGGCCTGTTGGCACAGAAGGCCGTGGAGTATGGACTAAGCAGTAAGCCCTGGGTTAAAACCAGTTTTGCCCCCGGTTCCCTGGCGGTAACCAGTTACCTGGAGCAGGCGGGGCTTAGTGACCCCCTTGAGGCCTTGGGTTTCCACCTTGTGGGGTATGGCTGCACCACCTGTATCGGTAACTCTGGCCCTCTTCCGGAACCCATCAGTAAGGCAATCCAGGAGCAGGATCTGATTATGGCCTCGGTACTCTCCGGCAACCGTAACTTTGAGGGACGGATTCACCCTGATGTGCGGATGAACTATCTGGCCTCGCCACCCCTGGTGGTGGCCTACGCCATTGCCGGAACCATGGACATTGATCTGTATAACGATCCCCTGGGAACCGGCAAGGATGGTGCCCCTATCTATCTGCGTGATATCTGGCCGGATAGCAGTGAGATTCAGTCTGTAGTCCAGCAGACTGTTGGTTCTGAGATGTTCAGCAAGGCCTATGATTCGGTCTTTAGTGGGGATGCGCTGTGGCAGTCCCTACAGACCCCAGCTTCTGGAACCTATGCCTGGGCTCCGGATTCAACCTATATTCGGAAACCGGCATTTTTCTCCGGCATAACCCGGGAGCCGGAAGCGATAAAACCGATTGAAAACGCTCGGGTGCTGGCGCTGCTGGGTGATACCGTCACCACTGATCATATTTCACCGGCTGGTGCCATTGGGGCTGATACCCCTGCTGCCCAGTATCTTATCTCCCACGGCATCCAGCAGAAGGATTTCAATACCTACGGCTCCCGCCGGGGTAACCATGAAGTGATGGTACGCGGCACCTTTGCCAACATTCGCTTGCGCAACCAGCTGGCACCGGGCACTGAAGGGGGGTGGACTACCTATCAACCCTCCAGTGAGCAGATGAGTATCTATGACGCTGCCATGCGCTACCAGGAAGAGGGGACGCCCCTGCTGGTATTGACAGGAGAGGAGTATGGCACCGGCTCTTCCCGGGACTGGGCGGCCAAAGGGACACTGTTATTGGGCGTCCGGGCTGTAATTGCCCGCAGTTTTGAACGGATCCACCGCTCTAATCTGGTGGGTATGGGGGTTCTTCCCCTTCAGTTCAAGCCGGGTGAAGGTGCAGAGAACCTGGGCCTTGATGGTAAGGAGAGCTACACCCTTGGGTAGATTCACAAGGGCATGAAAGAACTTTGTGTTATAGCGACCCCTGAACAGGGCGAGCCTGTCTGCTTTTCGGTCACTGTGCGTATCGACACCCCCAAGGAGTGGGACTACTTCCTGAATGGTGGCATACTCAACTACGTGCTGCGGCAACTGGTGGACTAACCCGAATGAAGGAAGAGAGATGAGCTGGATGGAAAACCGGGCTATTGCTTTTTAGCCAGATCCGCCTTTAGCTTGGTCAGCTTGGCAAATGGCATCTTCTCTTCCTTAATGATTGCCTCAATATTTGTCCTGCTTTCAACCGTTGTCCGCTCTCTCAACTCATAGTAGAAAAGAATCGATTCTTGCTCCGCAGTGATAGCAATATCATCCTTGATCCCTTTGATCAGCCTCTCCACATCCACATCTGGCCTAAAAACAGATGAGCTTGTCAATGCGTTGAGGTAGCTATTATATTCAGCCTCTGCGGTATGACTCATCTCTATTGGGGATAAATCATTAAGCAATCTGATCTGGCAAGACTTTTCCGGACAAAAGATCACGCAACATTCTGACGTCTTGCCTCATAGCCCAATGGCGTCTGATAGCCGATAGTTGAATGGCGTCTCTGGCGGTTATAAAAAACTTCGATATACTCAAAAATATCCTGCTTAGCTTCCTCTCTTGTCTGATAGCGCCTGTGGTGGACCAACTCTGTTTTTAGCGTATGGAAGAAGCTCTCCGATGGTGCATTATCCCAGCAGTTGCCTTTACGGCTCATACTGCAGACAAACCCATTTTCCTTTATGGTCTTCTGGTATAGGTCTGAGGCATATTGACTGCCCCGATCACTGTGTACCATAAGGCCCTTAGATGGTTTTCGTTTCCAGATACTCATCATCAGCGCATCATTGGCCAGCTGAGCATTGATTCGCTCTGACATTGACCAGCCCACAACAGCTCGTGAATAGAGATCAATCAAGACAGCAAGGTAGAGCCAACCTTCATCAGTGTGGATATAGGTGATATTCCCCGCGTACACGGTATTGGGTTGATCTACCAAGAATTCACGGTCCAATAGATTCGGGGCCACAGGGCAGCCATGGTTAGAGTTAGTTGTTGCCTTGAATTTGCGTTTGCTCTTACTCTCCAGCCCTTGTTGCTTCATCAAGCGACTAGCACGCGCACGACTGATTGGCTCTCCCTCTTCCATCATATCCTGGCTGATACGCCTTGCACCGTAGGTCCCTCGA
>JAJRZI010000001.1 GCA_024275295.1 Gammaproteobacteria bacterium
TAGCAATACGGTACGCACCTTTACAGAGGCACTCTCTGCTGCCGACAATAACAATCCCTACCATACTGTTATGGTAGACCAGCGCCAACTGGATATGGAACCAGTACAGTTTGCCAACTCACTCCGCTCAGAAC
The DNA here is from genome assembly GCA_024275295.1 of Gammaproteobacteria bacterium. Classification (GTDB taxonomy): domain Bacteria; phylum Pseudomonadota; class Gammaproteobacteria; order Chromatiales; family Chromatiaceae; genus WFXD01. The sequence continues at coordinate 135 of JAJRZI010000001.1, forward strand.
CTGCCCTGCAAAACCTGTCACTGATCTACCTTGGCCCAGAGAGCAGCCCAGATAGAGACCAGCAACTCATTGCTGCAGGCTATTCACATATATTGCAAACGCCAATAAATAAATCACTGTTATACAATGCACTGCATACAACAGTTAATATGCATCAGCATGCACCACACAATGTTGCAAGCTTCATTACCCATTACAGGCGTGAGCAATCATCATTACCACCACTTGATATTTTAATTGCGGCAACTCCAGCTCATTCAAAATGTATCCAAAACATACTTAAAACAACTAGGCATCAACCCTTTACCGTCGAAAACGGTGAACAGGCATTGAACGCACTTGATAGCTACAACTTTGATCTGGCCATCTTCGAGGTTGAAATGCCACTCATGAATGGTATCGAAGCTATTAAGCTATACCGGTTTACGCATCAGAATGATTCACACATACCATTTGTGCTGTTCATTCCAGAGTCTGGATCACAGGTCATTAATAAGTGTGATGACCTGAATATTGACGCCTGCCTTATCGGAGAGATCAAACACCACACATTAACTGCAGCCATCAAGCAGGCTACAGTTGACCATGACAAACAACATTATCCGGCAAGATCCGATCAGAAGATAAAGCTGGATGACTGCAATCAACATAACAGTGCTATATTGGGTCGCGCTACACTACGTGATCTTGCAGAGTTAGGTTCAGGCCAGGAATTTGTTCACAACCTCATCAACAGCTTCCTGCTTAACAGTGAAGAGCTGCTTAACAGTATGGAAAAGGCTATCACTGAAGAGAGATACCAATCATTTATTGATCACGCCCTTGCATTTAAAGATAGTGCCGGCAATCTTGGCGCATTAGCTGTTTATAAAGCCAGTATTAAGGCCTCACACATTGAAGCCAGCGACTTTAAAGATAATGTAGGCATACTCATAGACGAGATACGAATATCATTCAATAAAACACGTAAGGCATTATTGGATTATATAGCCGAGCAGCACAACACAATGCACAGTCATTAGCTTATTGAGCGAACAGCCAGCACAGCATTCAAGCCGCCAAAAGCAAACGAATTGGAAAGAGCGGTTTTAATCTTTTTTTCACGCGCCTGATTTGGCACGTAATCCAGATCACACCCTTCACCTGCCTCTGTAAAATTAGCCGTGGGTGGGATAATTCCATTCTTAAGTGCTAGCGCTGTTGCAACAAGCTCTAGTGCACCTGCTGCACCTAAAGGGTGGCCATGCATGGACTTTGTACCAGAGACCATTAACCGCGCTGCATGCTCACCAAATACCTGATGCAGTGCCTGGGTTTCCATCACATCGTTGACTTTGGTTCCTGTGCCATGGGCATTTACATAATCCACATCACCAGGATTAATAGAGGCATCATTTAATGCCGCTCTAATGGCTCTCGCAGCACCCGCAGATGAAGGATCAGTTATATGGCCGGCATCAGCTGACATGCCACAACCAGCCAATTCAGCATAGATATGCGCCCCACGTTTTTTTGCATGCTCCAGTGACTCAAGCACCACCGCACCCGCACCTTCACCCAGCACCATACCACTTCGATCTTTAGAAAAAGGCCGACAGGTATCTGATGACATAACTCTTAGTGCCTCCCAGGGTTTTAATGTGCCATAAGTAAAAGGCGCATCAGTGCCTCCTGCTATGGCCACATCAACCAAACCACTACGAATCATTGCCGTCGCCTGTCCAACTGCATGAGCAGAAGAGGAACATGCACTGGCGATCACAAAAACTGGGCCTGTAATACCCAGGTGAATACTGACCTGGCTGGCTGCCGCATTTGCCATCACCAAGGGAACAGTCAAGGGGTGCCCTCTGGTTTTACCCTGCTGATATAGTCGCTGATAGCTCTCATCATCCGCCACCCTGCCTCCACACCCTGTACCAATAATACAGGCTGCATCAGTCAGCTCTTCAGCCATTATTCCGGCATCAGCAACTGCTTCACGGGCTGAAATCACAGCAAACTGGGAGAACCGATCCAAGAGATGAAGCTCATCTTTGGAAAAGAACTCATAGGGTTCATAGGCCGGAACCTCTGCACCTATTTTTACTCGAAGGGATTCAAGCGGCAGGCAGGTCAGCGTTCTTATGCCACTCTCGCCATTACAAATTGCGCGCCAGAACTGGTCGACATTATGGCCTAAAGCTGAAATCGTACCGACACCGGTAATAACAACAGGCGTTTTCATATTATCCGTTTTCAGATATTAAACCGGCCACACCATCAACGATATCTTGCACTGTATCCAATTTATCCAAGATGTCATCCGGCACTTCAACATCAAATTTCTCTTCGATGTCATACACAATGGTTATTGCCTCCAAGGAGGTCACCCCTAATTCATCCAGAGTAGATTCAGATGTAATATCTGATGGATTCAGGTTCTTCTGTTTAGCAATGAATTTTATCACTGAATTTTCAATATCTTGTCGCATAGTCTACACTGTAGTTTTGATTAAAATAAAAATAGAACACTACGTTAATAAAACAAATTTTTACCAACAAGCTGGTGTTTCGCTACTAAGTATGGAACAAAAACCTACAAACGACAAAGGTCTTTTATTGAACGCCTGGTCCCGGTTTTACAGTCGCCTCAAGAACCGGGAAGATTCTGAGCATGAGCAGGCGCTCATCCGTCTTGCCATCCTCACTGGCATATTTATATATTTCTTTTTCATTGCTCCGGATGATCTGGAAAATGCTAAAGATTGGATGGCAGGCACAACCATTCTCAGTGCTTGTTTTTTTCTTTCAGTCGGCATCTTTGTCGCCATTCTAATTAACCCAGGTATTTCAATTATACGCCGTATTATTGGCATTGGACTTGATATATCAGCATTCAGCTATGCACTCTCCATTGCAGGTGAACTGTTTGTACCTTGGTATGGTGTCTATCTCTGGGTGACTCTTGGCAATGGCTTTCGTTATGGAGAAAAATACCTCTACCTGTCAGCCACACTCTCTGTTTTAGGCTTTGGCGCTGCTGCTGTTACCAATAATTTTTGGATTACCCACCAAGAGCTCGCTATTGGTTTAATGGCTACACTCATCATTGTTCCAAGCTATGCTGCCACCCTGATAAGACGTCTCACCAAAGAACGGCAACGTGCAGAAAAAGCCAATCGCGCCAAAAGCGAATTTTTGGCCCGCATGAGTCACGAAATCCGCACGCCTCTTAATGGAATTATAGGAACAGGTGACCTTCTAAAAACCTGCAAACTTGGCCCGGAAGAGCGTGAATATGCTGACACCATCTATGCCTCTGGCATGACATTGTTGCGACTCATTGAAGATGTTCTGGACATCTCAAAGATCGAAGCAGGCAAACTGACACTGGAGAACACTCAATTTGACCTGCATGCCCTTATTCACTCTACTGTACGCATGTTTTCCACCCAGGCAGAGGGCAAAGGGCTGAGATTGACCAGCCATATTGGCCTGGATACGCCATACCAACTACAAGGTGATCCACTGCACCTCCGCCAAATCCTGATTAACCTTATAGGGAACGCGGTTAAATTTACAAACAAAGGTTCTATTGAACTGCGCTGTCACACCCTTCGGGATGAGGATCAGAGTGTACTCATCCGATTTGAGGTTACTGATACAGGGATTGGCATAGCAGATGAAAAACAGGATCATATTTTTAACTCATTCACCCAGGAAGATGAATCCACTACCCGACGGTATGGTGGTACCGGTTTGGGAACTGCCATTGCTAAACAACTGGTTGAGCTTATGGGGGGGCGCATCTGGCTGCAGAGCACCCCAGGCATTGGTACCACATTCTTTTTTGATATTGAATTTGAATATCAGGAAAAAGTCGCCAATCAACTGGATACCCAAAGCCTAAAAGAGAGCCGCATTCTTAGATTTGCAGAGAGAACCGGAGGTGAAACGGATATCACTCACCATCTTAATAGCTGGGGTGTTGCCTTCCATGACGTTTACAATGCACGCGATGCCATTCGCTTGCTCATAAATGAGGCAGGTCGTCACTCTCCTTATGAAGTGCTCATCCTGGATCGAGTATCCGTTAATGCTGATATTCAGCAACTACTGCAATCACTTTATACCGAGCTATCACTGCATGAAATCACTGTGCTTATTGTCCAGGCTGAGGGACAGCCCACTCCTGTACTAGATACCGTAACAGGTGAGGTGTATACATTATCAGCACCTGTAGATACAGCCCTGCTTTTTAATGCGCTGCATGCATCACACTCTGGACAATATGAAGACGAGGGCATTATCAGCCTGGCACAGCATATAACCCGAAATCACGCACTGCAAAAACCATTAAATATTCTCATTGCTGAAGACAACAGCACCAATCAGATGGTAATAGGCCGCATTCTTGAGAGAGCTGGACATAAATTCAGGCTGGTAAACGACGGATTAACTGCATTGGATGCCATGGAAGAAGAGGAATTTGATGTGGTTATTGTTGACATGAATATGCCAGGAGCAACCGGTATAGAGACATTCAAGATGCATCGTTTTGCTCATGCCAGTGAAAATCCAATACCCTTTATTATGTTGACAGCTAATGCAACAATCGAAGCCCGAAGAGAGTGCGAAGAGGTAGGAATCAAACATTTCCTGACCAAACCCATCTCCTCTGCACGTCTTCTTGAGGCTATATCCAAGGCAGCCCAGACTCACAATATCGCAACAACACCTCACCATAGCCCTGCCGCCTCAGCACAAAGCCCAGCAGATGAAGTCATTGACTATACCGTGCTAAAAGATGTTATAGCCCTTGGCAGCGGCGATGATTTTCTACAACGCCTGTGCACCAATTTTATCGCCGACAGCACACAGCTGTTAGAGAGCATGCAGGAAGCATTAAACAGCCATGATGACCTGCATTTCCAGGATCTGGCCCATGCCCTGCGAGGCTCAGCAGCAAACCTTGGGCTATCCAATCTGGAAAAGGCTGCCGCAAAGGCTGACAACCTCCCTCCGGAAAAAATAGCTGAACTTGGCAGGCAGAGCTATACCGAGATCAAATCATCATTTGATCATGCGATCTCTGCGCTAAATTCAGAGTTGGTCAAACAGCAGCCTGTTGCGCACTAACCTCTGTTCAAACAGCTGCAAGACGCGGCTCATCAATGGTTTTGTTGTTCCAGCGCCGATCCTGCGCCTTAACCAGATACTCCATAAGCCGCAGATTTTTATGGGTCAACTGCATTGCAGCATCCACCCAAAGCGTCGTGACATCCATTAACTCCTTGTAAGTCAGCGGGTTAAACTGATCTACCACCTGATCCATGCACTGAAAGCCTAAACTTCTATTCTGCTGGTGCTCAATATACTCATGCACTGCCTCACGGCCTTTTCCATTGGGTGCCAGCACATCAACCACACCCATCTCATACAGCTCTTCAGCCGTATAGACCTTACCGCTGGTTATGATACGTTTTGCCAGTGCAGGAGCCATTCTCCGGGCAATAAAGCTGAAAGCACCCATTCCAGGAAAAAGCCCAAACACCGTCTCTGGGAAACCAAAGGTGGCGCCTCGCTCTGCAATCAGAACATTGCTTGAGAGTGCGGCCTCAAAACCACCGCCCAGTGTCTCCCCTTGTACCAGTGAGATCGTGGTAAAAGGCAGGCCGTAGCTTGTGCTCGTTGGGTACAACACATCAATGCAAGCCTTGGCATATTGAAACAGGGATTCACGATCTCCAGCCTTGATCAGTTTAACAAAATGGGCCAGATCACCCCCCAGACTAAATACCTCTGGATCAGTTGAACCCAGCACTTGAAACATCAACCTGTTTTTATCCCTCTTCTCATGGCCCCGTTTGGCTGTCTGAGCAATTGATTTCTGTGCAACAGAGATCTCTGCCAACAACTCTTTGCTCATACAAGGCCGCCCAGGAAATTTAAACTGAAGCCAAACCGTCTGGATCTCTGGTGCGTAATCAAGCTCTAGATACTCAAAACGAGGTTGAAGATCTTGCTCTACAGAAAACATTCTCATTGTCTTTCTCCTTACTTCGGTTAGATAATTAAACTAAGCAAATAGATACAGTCAATATCATGCGATTTTAATTCCTTACTAAGTATGGTTTATTTTTACAAAAAAATTTCAATATTCTCGGCATTACGGTAATAATTATCACTCTTGTTAAACCCATAATTTGTGATGAACCCTACATAAGATAAACAGACAATTTATTTACTCTGATCCCACATTATATTTAACCCACTGTTTTTATATGGTTATCTTGAATCAGATAGATAAAAACTGCGCATCAACGGCTCAACTTTTGTTAATTAGGAACCGCTCTTGCCACTAAGAAACAGATCCATTACAGGCGTTATACTTGCTGGCGGACGCTCTCGTCGCATGGACGGCAATGACAAAGGGCTGCTATCGATCAATAATCGCGCCATGATCGAATATGTCATCGAAAACCTCTCTCCACAGGTTGATGAGATTTTGATCAATGCCAACCGCAACTTAGACAGTTATAGCCGCTTTGGACATATCGTCATCACAGATCAGATAGAGGGATATGCAGGTCCACTGGCAGGAATGGCTGCAGCAATCCAGGCCTGCGAGAGCGAATATATACTCAGCACACCCTGTGATGGCCCGTGGGTGCCAGCGGACTTGGCTACACGACTTTTTGCTCAGTTAGAGAAGGAAGGCGCCAGTCTTAGCACCGCCCATGATGGCGAACGCCTGCAGCCGGTATTCAGCTTGATTCATCGAAAGCTGCTGCCATCCATCCTGAGCTATCTTGAATCTGGCGAAAGACGCCTTGGCTACTGGGTCAAACAACAGAACCCAGCCCTGACAGATTTCTCAGATCAGCCTGAGCTCTTTTTCAATGTAAACTCACCTGCTGAACTGGAAGCGGCTAAAGCGCATCTGCATGACCCATCACATCCGGCCTCTAAAGGGCTGTTTATGAAAAATAGAAAAAGGTAATACAGGGAAGTTTTGCAAGTTCAGTGCCTTGGCTTTGCGCGGGCAGTGGGTTTGGCATTCCACGGATCATCAGGCCAGTAGTGCTTGGGGTAACGCCCCTTTAACTCCTTTTTGACCTCGACATAGGTTCGCTCCCAAAAGCCTCTCAGATCCTGTGTGATCTGGATCGGGCGCTGTGCAGGTGACAGCAGGTGCAACACAACCGGCACCTGCCCCCAGCAGACTGTGGGGGTATCTGCCAGACCAAACATCTCCTGCAGTCTCACAGCCAATACGGGAGGCTCTCCCGGCTGATAGGTGAGGCGCTTTCGGGAGCCACTGGGCACCTGAATAGCGGTTGGCGCCCCCTGCTTCAGTGCCTGCTGTTTCTCCCATACCAGGCTGCCGGAGAGAATCGCCTCCAGATCCAGCCGCTGGAGATGGCTTTTCCGTGAGATGCCCGCCAACCAGGGGCTGAGCCAATCTTCCACTGTCTCAGTCAGCACCTTGTCAGAAACATCCGGCCACCCTTTATCCGGCTGCCAGTGGCGTAGCGACAGCACGCGCATCTGCCAGTCGCGCAATGCATCATTCCACGGCAAGACGCTTATTCCCATCTGCCTGATGCCCTCCAGCATGGCACGACAGATCGCCTCAGGATCTGCCTTTTTGATGGGGCGACAGGCAAGTATCAATGCCCCTAGGCACTCTTCTGCCCGGCTGGACACAGCCTGCTCCCGATTGTCCCACTGCACTGAAGAGAACATTTTGATATGACTTTTTTGCTCATGCCTTAATTCAGACAGTGCAACAGGTGCCGCCAAAAAGATTCTGCCTTCACTAGTGCCTGCATCCAGTTGAGCCGCCACCAGATAATCACAACTGCTTAGCGTGTCACCCTCTGGCAATGCAGCGCCCCGCCCTGATGAGAGCAGATAACTACTGCTGGATGCAGCCCGTAACTGTGCAATACGGTCTGGATAGGCATTGGCCAATAACGCACCGATTGAAACCCCGTCAGTAGCTGGCTTGCCTTTTGACTCCAAGGATCGACGATATTGGCAACTCAGCTGATCCACCCGTCTGCAGGCCCTGGCATCTCCACCCATTGCGGTTACCGCCCTGGCACCCCGCTCCCGCCAGCATCGAAGCAGCTGCAACCGCTGCTCAATATCCACGGGTTTTATCTGGCCCATGGTTCTTGGTATCAGATCCCGTTCAGACAACAGTGCCGCTAGATCAGCGGCCAGATCCCCCTGCCCCGCAGCTTCTGCCTGCAATAACATGTGAGCCAGGCGTGGGTGTAGCGCCAGCATTGTCATGCGCCGACCCGCTGCTGTGATGCGTCCCTGCCCATCCAGCGCCCCCAGCCGCTTCAGTAGATCCTGTGCCTGCGCATAGGCACCTGTCGGAGGAGCGTCCAACCAACTCAATTGAGCAGGAGCCATCACCCCCCACTGCGCCAACTCCAGGGCAAGCGGGGCCATATCTGCATCCAGGATTTCGGGGGCGGTATGTGCCTGTAGCGTGGATTGGATTGATGGCGTCCAGAGTCTGTAACAGACGCCAGGGGCCAATCGCCCGGCACGCCCCGCCCGCTGATCGGCAGCCGCACGCGACACCCTCACCGTTTCCAATCGGGTCAGTCCGGTATTGGGATCAAACCTTGGCAACCGTGACCAACCTGCATCAACCACAGTGCTAATGCCCTCAATCGTCAGACTGGTCTCTGCAATGGCCGTTGCCAACACTACCCGGCGATGCCCCTGTGGATGGGGGCGAATAGCCCGATCCTGGGCGCCTTGTGAGAGATCGCCATAGAGCGGACAGATCTCAACACCCGGCAAAGTATTGTGAAGGAGTTCATCAACCCGCCTGATCTCCCCTACCCCCGGCAGAAAAACCAGGATATCTCCCTGCTGCTCTGAAACAGCTTGCCTTACCGCTTTGGCTGCTGCCTCTGCCATTCTCTTTTTTGGTGCCGCATCAAGGTATTGGATATCAACAGGAAAGGATTGGCCATCACCCGATACAACCGGCACATCCCCAAGCAGCGAAGAGACCGCAGCCGTATCCAGGGTGGCAGACATCACCAGCAACCGCAGGTCATCCCGCAACCCTTGAACAATATCCAGGAAGAGCGCCAACCCCAGATCGGCATGCAGATTGCGCTCGTGAAACTCGTCGAAGATGACCAGCCCCACGCCCTTCAGCTCAGGGTCCTGTTGCAGACGCCGGGTTAAAATGCCCTCAGTGACCACCTCAATACGGGTCTGTTTGGAGACCTGACTATCAAAACGCACCCGGTATCCCACACACTGACCCACCTTCTCACCCAGAAGCTCAGCCATACGCACAGCAGAGGCGCGAACAGCCAACCGGCGGGGTTCAAGCATGAGGATGGTTTGCCCCCGGAGCCAGGGCTGCTGTAACAGCACTAATGGGGCGGCAGTGGTTTTTCCTGATCCAGGCGGCGCAGAGAGCACTGCGGCCGGTGAAGATGCCAGCGCCTCACACAGGGTTGGCAGAACATCATGAATGGGTAGAGAGGCGATCTCTCTGATCATTTTAAACCGAGAAAACTATCTATCACGCGTACGGTTAATCCAGCCTACCAGCCCCACTGAACCGATAAGTGCGCTAATGATAATGGTCTGCTGATCAGCCCCCAGCCCTTTGGCACTCAATCCACATACCGCCGCACCGACTGAGCTAAAGGCAAGCGCCCGCATAAAACGACAGAATCCACAGGCGGCAAGATTTTTCTTTTTTTTCATGTCACGGATGTAGGTGACAGGCTTACATACTCACGCGCACACTCAATATGCCTGTCCAGTTGGCTACCTTCAGGGAAATCTTGAGCAATTAACCAGATCTGCGTGATCTCATCACTCAGCTGTGGGAGCACCTCCAGGGTGCTTAGGGTGCGTTCAGCATCAAAGAAGGCGAAGGGTTCATCCAGAAAAATAAATTGCCGGCCCGTCATGGCGCTATCAACCAGTTTTTGTGACAGTGCCAGTCTGACGGCCAGCATGATCTGTCGCTGGGTGCCACTGGAGACCTCATCCAGTGCGGTAAAATCACGTTTTGATTGGAGAAAACCTGCACATTCAGCTCTTCATCAATCTTCAGATGTTCGTATCGCCCTTTGGTAAACAGCGGCAGCGTATGCCCAACCAGTTCGCGCAGATCGCGGTTAAAGCGCTGTGACAGTGTGGTCTCAGCCCCTACCAGCAACTCCTCTGCCAGGGTTCTTACTGCAATCTGATGCTGGTGATCGGCAATTTTATTCTGCTCAGCCTCACATGACTGGGTCAGCTCATCGGCCTTTATAACACGCACCTGTTCTTTGCTGATGGCCTTATTGAGTCGCACTATCTTATCCAGTCGGATTTGGCTCTGTTCGTGCAGTTGATAAAGCTCCTGATCTACCAATTCACGCGCCTCATCCGGCTCTGCAGCATACTCAGCAATGGCGGCATAGATCCCGGTGAATTCAGATACGTCGTCCCCGGTGGCGGCTGTTTTTTCTTTTTCAGTATTGGTTGAAGACCATTCAGGCAGCGCTGCACTCCCCATCTGCAGGGTCATTAATTTTCTGGCCAGATTTACCGGCGCTTCGCTCAGCCCTTCAATCCGGTTTTTCATGATCAGCAGGCCACCTGCCGCAATAATCAAACCAAGCGCTGAAAGCGCACAGAGCTGCCCCCAAAAAAAGCCTTCATCATCAGGTCCCATGGCAAAATAGCCTGATACTACAAGCCCCAAGGTGAGCAGCGTACATAAAATACCAATGGAACGACGCCCACGGTAGGCCGCCTCCAGACGAGGGACATTCTCTTCGTATGCGGTGGCCGCCATGCCAAGCGCCAGCACCAGCTGATCGGTCTCTTTTTGCTCATGAGTCAGCTCGCTGTGCTCTCTCTCAAGCTCCTGAAAATAGCCCTCCTCGATATCCAGCTCTGCCAGCTTGGCGTTGATGGTGATGATTTCAGCTTCCGCATCTTCAACCGCCGCCTGCTCCTCTGCAATCTCACGCTGCACATCACTGGTTACCATCTCAAATGTGGTCAAACCGGCCATGGTTTTTACCGCCTGGCTGTTTCTGTGCGGTGTCGTGATCTCCCGCTGGGCAAGATAGAACGATTCGATAAACTCATCGTAGTCATACCCCAGCAGCTGAAGCATGGCGTCGCCCACCGCCTGAACCCCTGATGCGACAGGATTCTCAAGCTCATCAGCCAGACACAGACGGGCGCTGTGATGCCCATTGTTATCCAAAAACCGGCTGATCTGATATTGCGTGCCATCCGCGACAGCAAAGACCAGCTCGACCGTGCAACGTGCCTGCCCCCAGCAGATGATCTTCTCGGGTGTCTCTGGGCCAAATGAGTAGGTGCGGCCAAACAGGGCAAAACAGAGGGTCTCGCCAATGGAGCTTTTGCCCGATTCATTCTGTCCACTGACGGCAATAATGCCCTCTTCCGGGAGATCCGAAAGCTCCAGGCTTGCGTATTTGAGTACATTCTCGGCTGAAATGCTGACAACGATCATTTCACACTCCGCTTCATCCGCACCCGCAGCTTTCGTTTGGCCAGTTTAACCGCCTCTTCAAACAGCGCCTCATCAAAGGCCTCACCCGAATTGCTTCGACGCTCATGCTCATCTTCACAATAGGCATTAAAGTGCGCTTCAGGCCCACGAATATCTGAGGAGCTAAGCGGTTTACTCCTGTTTTTTTGCGACATGAAAATAGGGTTCCAATAATTGCTGACTCAATATGCGCATTCTGCCACAGAGTCCTATTCAAGAACACGAAACCGGGCGGTTAAATCAGGCAGATCCACCTCACGCAACTCAAGATCAAGGACGCTATCCAGCTCAACCGGCGCAGGCAGGCGCTGTTTTATCTCCATCGCCAATGCCGGAATGACGATTGTGGCTCGCCGTTCCTGCATCGCTACAACAATGCCTTCACCTCGCCATTTTGGGTTGCGCTGAAGGTAGATCAGTTTCCAATGCAGATTGGAAAAGCGCTCCGCCTTGCGCACACTCCCAGTGACAGCAGAGGCCGCACCGATTCGCTCTGTAACCGCTTTCAACGGCAGCGGTTCCCTGCCGGAGAGATAGGCCGTCAGTTGCTGATGTACGACAAGATCCGCATAGCGCCGGAGCGGGCTGGTTGCACGGCAGTAGCTTGCCAGGCCCAAACCGGCATGGGCATCAGGGCGACAGACGGTTTGACTGGGCTTGAGTGAGCGGCGACAGGCGTACATCGCCGCCAGCCCGTCAGGCCGTTCGCTGATTTCAGATGCTGCCTGAATAGCGAACGGGATGGGAATGTCATACTCCCGTGCAAAGCGTGCCGCCGCCTCTCCGGCCATCAACATGGCATCTGTCACCATCTCCCGGCTCGCTATTCTGGCAAGCGGTTCAATCTTTATCTCATCATTCAGTACCTGCACGCACACCTCTGGCAGATCCAGCTGCAGCGCACCGGCGGCATGACGCCTTGCACGATAACGCCGGGTTAATGTCTGTAGTTGGTCAAAAGGTGCGGTATGCAGTTGGCCATCTGCCTCACTGTAGCTAAGGCGCTTGACCCGAACCCAACTGCGCACCACTTTAATATCCGCTAGTTCTGCGTCATCCGTCAGGCAAAAGCCAAATGAGAGTGCAGGCGAGGTTTCAGCCAACCAAAGTCCCAGTTGCTCGGTAACACCCCATGGCAGCATCTGCACCGTGGTTTCTGGCAGGTAGAGGTTGGCTGATCGCGCCCGCGCTTCAAGATCCAAAGGGCTATCAGGGGCCACCAGTGCGGCCACATCCGCAACATGCACCCAGATCCGGTTGCCCTCCAGACTGATGGCGTCATCAGGATCCTGATTCCCTTCATCATCAATGGCAAAGGCCGGGAGGTGCGTCATATCAACCCGCTCACTCTCCGGCAGTGCAGGAACCGCAAGATCCGGGGAGGAGAGCGGTTGATTCATGCGTTGAGGATAGGGGTTGAAGCACTTCTCCCAATAACCCAGGCTGACCAACAGCCGGTGGGCATTTTCAGGGGTCTGCTGCCGTTCGAGTATCTGGAGGATACGGCTGCTCTTGCTCTGCTTGAGTGCGAGCCGCTCCACATCACGCAGGTGGCCATGATCCTGCGGGATGATTCTGGCGGTTTTCAGACGCTCTAAAAATTCAGCCCACTCCCGCTGTGCTGTGGCCTTCACCTGCCGCTCTCTGCGATCTCTCTCAACCTGCTCTTCGGAGCGCACCTGAATGGAGTCTGGCACCCCTTCAAAGTAGAGTCTATCAGAGACCAGCTGCCAGGCAGCCCATGCCGTCGCCGGAGTGTACGTGCTGTAGATCAGCTCCGCCAGTTCGGGCAGATCGGTCTCACTCTCTGCCAGCAGCTCCCATGCCTCTGTCACCTCCCCCTCACAGGGCTTTAGTTCAGACAACGCGGCAACCGGCCCCGGATGCAGCAGCGAGATATCCTTGGGACGAACACGCTTTGACTTCCCGCCATCCAGTTCAATCTCGATCTTGTCGGCGACACTGAGTATCCGGGCCGGGTGTATCTTGTAGAGCACCAGGCTTCCCCGGCTGAAATTTTCCACCATGTCGCTTTGCCTTGAAAAAAATTAGTGCGATTATAGAGGGACATTCACTTTCCTGCCAAAACCATGAACAACCAGATACCCGACAGCACACTTTGCAATCTCACACAGCTGGGACTGATCCGCATCACAGGCAGAGACAGCGTTGATTTTCTGCAAGGGCAGTTCACTAATGATATTTCTGAACTGACAGAAGGAGAGTGCCAGCTAAATGGCTGCTGCAACCCCAAGGGGCATCTGCTGGCCAATGGCTGGCTCTTTCGTCGCGGTGACGAAATACTCCTTCAGTTACCCAGTGCCACGCTTCCTGCCCTGCTCAAACGGCTCTCCATGTTTGTTTTTCGCTCAGAGGTAAAGCTGGCCGATGCCAGTGATGAGCTGGTTCGAATCGGGCTTGTGGGGCGTGATACAGCGGCACAGCTCAACAGCATTCTGCCCAATCTGCCCACAGTGCCACAGCAGGTCACACAGGCCGGGGATCTCACCATCATTCAGCTGCCGGGAGTGGTGCCCCGCTTTGAGATCATCGGGCCAGAACCCTCCATTGAGAAGATCCGGCTGCAATTAGCAGAGATTACAACACCGACTGACTCCAGTTTCTGGGCACTTCAGGATATCCGTGCAGGCATCCCCACTATCTACCCGGCTACCGTTGAGGCATTCATACCCCAGATGGTCAACATGCAACTCCTCAACGGCATCAGCTTCACCAAAGGCTGCTACTGCGGGCAGGAGATTGTGGCGCGCACTCAGCATCGGGGGACGCTAAAACGCCGCATGTATCTGGCCCATATCGACGGAAATCAGAAGCCCTCTGCCGGGGATGCACTGTTTTCTCACAGTGCAGAGCATGGAAAACCAGCAGGCACCGTTGTAGATGCCCAACCTGTCCCTGAAGGCGGCTTTGATGCATTGGTTATGGTGCAGATCCCCTGCTTTGAAGCGGATGATATTCACCTCAAGGATGCATCGGGTGAAAAGCTGAGTTTCCGTGATCTTCCCTACAGCTTTGCTGCAGGATAATTCCACACCTATCCTGATATGGTACTAAACTGGAATGGACAGCTTTTTCCATGCAGGTAAGCAATAACAATGATCACCAATGAAGAATTTTTAGCGCAATTACAGGCCGCAATTGAGGATAACAGCATCGTGCTGCCAACCCTGCCTGAGGTCGCCCTTCGCGTACGGGATGCCGTCGAACGAGATGACGCCACAGCACAGGATATAGCTAATCTTGTGGCCACCGATGCTGCGCTTTCAGCCCGTCTGCTTCAAGTGGCCAACAGTCCGCTGTATGGCGGGCGAGTCACTATTGACAGCATCCAGATGGCCATCACCCGGCTGGGTACCCGCATGGTGAAGACCCTGGTGGTCAACCTGGCCATGAAGCAGATTTTTCAACCCACCACCTCGGCACTGGATCAACATCTCCGCCAGCTGTGGGAAGAGAGTGTGCAGGTGGCTGCGCTTAGCCGGGTACTGGCACAGCAGATTTCACATCTGGATTCTGATCAGGCCATGCTGGCTGGCCTGATCCACAATATTGGCTCATTGCCCATCCTTATCATGGCTGAAAACTTTCAGGAGCTGATAGGGTATGCAGAGCGATTGGACAGCCTGCTGGCAACGCTGGCTCCCATCGTTGGCCGCCAAATCCTTGAAACCTGGAACTTCCCTGATACCTTGATATCTGTACCGGCCCATTACCTGGATCTGGCGTACAACAGTGGTGAACAAGCCGATTATACTGATCTGGTGCAGGTCGCAACCCTGGAGTGCAATACGGGTGCAGCCAGGACAGCAACCCCAGAGGAGTGGGCGCAGGCGCCCTCATTCGCTAAGGTTGGTTTAGACCCCGAGGTTGCAGTGATCGAGATTGAAGGTGTTGCAGAACAGGTTGAAGAGGTCGAACAGCTATTTGCAATTTAGTAGATGCATAAATCCATACAGGTACTGTATGCACCTGTATGGATTTTATAGACCCTTATTCAGCCCGCATGTGAGGAAACAGCAACACATCACGGATTGATGGTGAATCTGTAAATAGCATCACCAATCGATCTATCCCAATCCCCTCACCTGCCGTTGGTGGCAGACCATGCTCCAGGGCACGGATGTAATCTGCATCAAAATGCATCGCCTCATCATCACCGGCAGCACGTTCTTCCAGCTGCTGTTGAAAGCGCTCGGCCTGATCCTCTGCATCATTCAGCTCGGAGAAGCCATTGGTAATCTCCCGGCCACCCACGAAGAATTCAAAACGGTCCGTTACAAAAGGGTCATCATCATTGCGTCGGGCCAGCGGTGAAACCTCTGTCGGATAGGCAGTGATAAAGGTGGGATTCATCAAGCGGTGTTCAGCCACCTTCTCAAAGATTTCAATCTGTACCTTGCCCAGGCCGTAGCTATCCTTCAGTGGTATCTCCAGCTTCTCTGCCAGCGTGCGCGCCTGATTCAGGTCATCCAGATCAGCCTCGGTGATATCCGGCATATATTTAAGGATCGCCTCTTTCACCGTCATGCGGACAAAGGGGCTGCCAAAATCGTAGCTTTCGCCCTGATATTGCACTGTGGTGGTACCCAGAACCTCTTCCGCCATACCCCGCAGCATCTCTTCTGTCAGATTCATCAAATCCTGATAGTCGGTATAGGCCTCATAAAACTCCAGCATGGTAAATTCAGGATTGTGGCGGGTCGACAGCCCCTCATTGCGGAAGTTTCTGTTGATTTCGTAGACCTTCTCAAAGCCACCCACTACCAGGCGCTTCAGATAGAGTTCCGGTGCAATGCGCAGAAACAGATCCATATCCAGCGCATTGTGTTTGGTGGTGAAGGGACGTGCGGCCGCACCACCTGGCACCGCCTGCATCATGGGGGTCTCCACCTCCAGAAAGTCACGACCGTTCAAAAAATTGCGAATATATTGCACCATGCGGGTACGGATACGGAAGGTCTCACGGGTTGTCTCATTCATGATGAGATCGACATAACGCTGGCGATAGCGCTGCTCCTGATCGGTCAGCCCATGGTATTTTTCCGGCAGTGGACGCAGGGATTTGGTCAGCAGGCGAATGCTATCGCAGCGCACTGACAGCTCTCCGGTTTTGGTTTTGAAAACTTGCCCTTCAGCACCCAGGATATCCCCCACATCCCACGCCTTTTTAAACTCAGGGTAGACCCCTTCGGGCAGATTATCCCGCTGCACAAACAGCTGGATGCGCCCAGACATGTCCTGCAGGTGGGCAAAGCTGGCCTTGCCCATCACCCGGCGGCTCATCAGGCGTCCGGCTACACAGACCCGAATGCCCAACGCTTCCAGCTCTTCTGACGTCTTTTCGTTGTACTCTGCCAGCAGCTCACCGGCAACCGTGTTGCGGCGGAAGTCATTTGGAAAGGCGGCCCCCTTTTCACGCAGTTCTGTCAGTTTGGCGCGACGTTGTGCAATGAGCTTGTTTTCATCCTGGGTTTGTTCGGTCATAAGTAACTCGGTTTTAAATTAAGATTACAGCCCACTTTTCAGGCTGGCTTCAATGAATAGATCCAGTCCGCCATCTAAAACGGCCTGGGTGTTTCCGGTTTCGACACCTGTACGCAGATCTTTGATGCGGGATTGATCCAATACGTAGGAGCGGATCTGGCTGCCCCAACCAATATCGGACTTATTGTCCTCTACCACCTGCTGATCTGCACTGCGCTTCTGAATCTCCAACTCATAGAGCTTGGCCTTGAGCTGCTTCATGGCCGTCGCTTTATTCTTATGTTGGGATCGATCATTCTGACACTGCACGACCGTGTTGGTCGGCAGATGGGTGATGCGCACCGCAGACTCAGTCCGGTTTACATGCTGACCACCGGCTCCGCTGGCACGATAGACATCGATACGCAGATCGGCCGGGTTGATGTCGATCTCAATATCATCGTCGATCTCTGGCGAGACGAAGACCGCGGCAAAAGAGGTGTGGCGGCGATTGCCGGAATCAAAGGGTGATTTTCGCACCAAGCGATGCACCCCGATCTCGGTACGCAGCCAGCCGAAGGCGTACTCCCCCTTGAAATGGATAGTAGCCCCCTTGATGCCAGCCACGTCGCCGGCTGAACACTCAATCAGCTCGGTTTTAAATTCATGCTGTTCACCCCAGCGCAGGTACATGCGTAGCAGCATCTCAGCCCAATCCTGGGCCTCTGTACCGCCAGAGCCAGCCTGAATATCAAGGAAGGCGCTACAGGGATCTGTCTCACCAGAAAACATGCGACGAAACTCCAGCTCTGATACCTGTTTTTCATAGGCTTTCAGGTCATCAATAACTGCATCAACAGTCTCTTCATCACCCTCTTCAACCGCCATCTCCAGTAGATCACGGGTGTCAATAAGCCCTGTATGCAGCTCTTCCAGCGTCAGTACTACAGCTTCCAGCGTAGCACGCTCCTTGCCCATAGCCTGCGCACGCTCAGGGTCATTCCAGATCTCAGGATCTTCAAGCTCCCGCAGAACCTCCGTCAGCTGTTCTTTCTTTTCAGCGAAGTCAAAGATACCCCCTCAGAGACTCAGATCGCCCCTGTAAATCGCTGATTTTATTAGTGATCGGATTTAGATCCTGCATAGCTGATAACCTAAAGGAAAACCGCACATCCTACACCACAAAGAAGGGTGTGGAAAATCATAAACAAACAGACCAGAAATCATGATCTGAACTTTTCTGCTACAAAGGCGCTATCATAATAATAATGAAAAATGTCATTACGCTGACCATCTTTCTGCTGCTGGGGTTTTTTCTGGGAGAAGCTGTACCCAGCCGGGAGATCGCCTGGGTCTGCAGCATTCTGTTGCTGACCATCTATCTTTTTGGTTTTGAGATTCTCCCCATCGATGTGGCTGCCATCTGCATCATGGTGCTGTTGGGACTGAGTGATTTCATTGCCCCCTGGTTTGGACTGGAATCCGGTCTGATTCCAGCCAAACATCTGTTTGATGGCTTCTCCAGTAATGCGGTTATCTCGATTATTGCCGTAATGATTATTGGTGCAGGCCTCGATAGAACCGGCGTCATGGGCAGGGTCGCTGCCAGAATCCTCAAGATTGGTGGAAAAACTGAAGAGCGGATTGTGCCATTGATCTCCGGTGCAGTCGGCTGCATCTCCAGTTTTATACAGAATGTGGGGGCTGCAGCTCTTTTCCTGCCGGTTGTCAGTCGCATCTCTGCCCGTACCGATCTGCCGCTCTCCCGACTACTCATGCCAATGGGCTTCACCGCCATCCTTGGCGGCACCGTAACCATGGTGGGGTCAAGCCCGCTTATCCTGCTCAATGACCTGATCATTACCTCTAATCTGCATTTATCGGCTGATCATCAAATGGAGACCTTCGGCCTGTTTGATGTAACCCCCATCGGCATTGCGCTGCTGATTACCGGCATTGGCTACTTTATGCTGATGGGGCGTTTTGTGCTGCCTGATAACCGCAGTGCCGGTGCAGAGGCCACTCAAACCATGGATTACATCGCCGAAACCTATGGTGTGAACTACGAGGTCTATGAGGTGCTGGTCACGCCAGGCAGCCCGATGGTTGGTGCTAATCTGGACAGGGTGGAGAGCACCCACCGCATCCGTGTCATTGCCGTCGATAAGGGCGATGGCCTGCGCTTTGGGTCATCCGGTGTTGATCGTGAGCTTGGCATTGAGCCTGGGGCCATCCTAGGTGTGCTGGGTACTGAATCTGCCGTTCAGGCATTGTTGACAGCCATAACCTTAAAATAAAACCTGATCTGGAGATGTTTGCCGAGGCGCTGGTTCCCACAAAGGCAGGTATTGCGGAGGTCGTTATACCTCCCGGTTCAACGCTGATTGGCAAGTCTGCCCGTGATATCTGGATGCGCAAGACCTATGGTCTGTCACTGCTGGCCATTCATCGCAGTGGCAAGATCATCACCCGCGAGGGTGAAGGCGTTCGGGATACCCCGCTCCAGTCCGGTGACTGCCTGGTCTGCCACACCCGTTGGATGGATCTGGCACGGCTGGAATCCAATCGAAACTTCGTTATCGTCACCACTGAATACCCGCATGAAGCGCTGCGGCCACAGAAGGTTGGCTTTGCCCTTATATTCTTTCTGCTGGCATTGGGCCTTACCCTTTTTACTGAGATCAGACTCTCAGTCTGCCTGCTCACTGGCGCAATAGGCATGGTGCTCTCTGGTGTTATGTCCATGGAAGAGGCCTATGAGGCCATCAGCTGGAAAACAGTCTTCCTGCTGGCAAGCCTCATCCCTTTAGGCATAGCTGTCGAAAGCTCAGGCACTGCCGCCTGGATAGCACAGCAGATATTGTCACTGTTTGGCACCCACCCCACCATTTGGGTAGTGCAGCTTACCGTTGCCATCCTGGCAACCTTCTTTACTCTGGTCATGTCCAATGTTGGTGCTACAGTGCTGCTTGTGCCTCTGGCTATCAATATCGCCATTAACGTAGGTGCAGACCCTGCACTGTTTGCGCTCACTGTGGCCATTGCCACATCCAACTCCTTTCTTATCCCGACGAATCAAGTAAATGCCCTCATTATGGGGCCTGGCAACTACCACGTATCAGATTACGTCAAAGCCGGTGGCATTATGACAATACTGTTTTTAGTGGTGTTATTGGTCATGATGAATATCGTCTATTAACAGCTTCACAAAAACCATCACTTTTGCCAAATCCTGGGGAGAGTAAATAATTTCATTAAATTGCCGCTATAACTTTTAGCACTCCTTCAAGGTGTTTTTTGCAGAATGAAGTTATGTCAGCACTAAAGATATCTATACCAAAGCCTACACCAGGGCATACCCTCTCTATTGGCTCTCAGCATGAAGAGATTACATCCTGGGTGAAGGATCTTCCTCTTTTTGATGCCGCTATTACGGTACAGAAAGCCTTGCCTGTACTTATCGAATTAAATAGAACAGAAATGGATAATGCATTGCGTTTCCGCAGCATGCAGCTATTTGCAAGTGCACTACAACATCCAATTGAAATAATCAGAAAAAAATACCTTGCCATACCACTGCCATTAACGGGTAAGCATAAAACAGCATCCCACAGCATCAAGCATCTACTTAGCGA
>JAJRZI010000099.1 GCA_024275295.1 Gammaproteobacteria bacterium
AACAAGGAGCAATATACCTGGAGAAAAGGCCTGCATCTCAGCAGAAAATGTAATTTCCCGAACCAAAATTTTGGAGGCGGGTATCGAACCGACACAGAGTATTTCTGCGTCAGACAGTTAAACCCGACAGACTCCTAGGGAAACACTAATAAAACCATGAATGGTTTTTTAGGATTCCCCTAGAATTCAGGGTTATCAGGAAGACAAAAGGAAGCCATAGGTCATGCCGACATCAGCACCCCCAATTGAGATCCTTCACGCCCCTGGTCATGATAGTGACTACCGAGTTCACCCTTCGGTTCAACACCCGCGGCGGCTGGTTTTTTTCCTCAGCCTGATCCTGTGCCTGGCAGCTAGTCTCTATTACGTCTATCAGCGTACCCCAGTATATCGTGCCAGCGCCTCGATTCTCACCGTCGCTCCACAGCATGTGGATCAACAAAGCCAGGAGGCCAATGTCCAGCACGTCGCAGTTCAACGTCAACTATTGTTGGGGCAGCCATTGCTGGAACAGTTACTCCGCCGGCTGGAGGATAAGGGCCAGGCCTCAGATCTGACCATCCACGATGTGCGTCCGATATTAGCAGTTGTACCAATCCCCGAGACCAATCTTGTTGAACTGCGAGCAGAAGGTCCGGATGCAGCATGGCTGCCGCAGCTAGTGAACAACTGGCTCGAGGTTTACCAAGAGGTGCGTGCCCAAGAGATTAGAAACGCTACAGGAGCAACGACAGAGGCGCTGCAGCAACAGTACAAGATGTTCGGAAAGAAGATCACTGAGAAACGGGAGCAGCTCGACAAATTTCGCAAGAATAATGACATACTGAGCATGGCGCGGGATGAAAACCAGGTGCTGGCCCGTCTCAAAGGACTCAGCAATACGCTGAATACCGCCCATGAGGAAGAGATCAAGGCCAAGGCACGCCTGGATGCCGTGCGGGCCGCTATCGCCCAGGGCAAGGCCGTGGTTCCGGATGGGGACAAGAGGGAGCTGGCCCAACTGGAGCAGCGGGCCCAAGAGCTGCGTGAAAAATTAATCGAACTCGATCAGCGCTACACCCGTGAGTTCCTGGCCCTCGAGCCTAGCCTCAAGATGATCCCAGAGCAGTTGGCGGAAGTGGAGGTGAAGATCGCACAAAAGGTTGGATACGGACGCAATTCCGTACTTACCGAAGCGCAGCAAGATTACGCCGCTGCTCGCCAAACGGTACGGGAGGTGCAACAACAGCTCAAGGAGCATAAGCACAAGGCAACGGAATTTACGGCACGCTTTGCTGAGCATGAGGCCTTGCAGGAGGACTTGCTTAGACTTGAGGAGCGCTATCGGGAGACCGAGGGGCGCCTGGTAGAGATCGAAGTGAAAAACCGGGAGCAATATCCGCAGGTCGAGGTGGTGGAGTGGGCGTACAAACCCTCGGAACCGGTGAGCCCCCTGTACATGCGTGATGCCGGTATCGCATTGGGGGGATCCCTTCTGTTCAGCCTGTTCTTGGTCTGGCTGGTTGATTTTCTTTCCCCCAGAGAAAAGCCGGAGGCATTAATCTCAGTAAACGGCATTCGGATTTCTGCCGGTGTCGAATCACCGGCAATTGCAGAAAGGCCGCCCCTTGATCAATTGGAGGCCTCAGCTGTACCGGTCCTGCAGGGGCCTCACCCACGGGAGTTGTCGGAATCTGAGGTGGCGCTCCTGTTGGCGGCTGCGGACCGGTCAAGCAAACAGCTTATCGCACTCCTTATGTGTGGTGTGACGCTGGAAGAGGCAGCCTGTTTGAAGGCGGAGGACTTTGATCTTGAGAATGGCATTTTAAAGATCTCGGCCATCAAGGAAAGGGAACTCAAACTCCCGGTAGCAGTTGTCGGGATGTTTCAGGGAGGCAATCCGATACCAGCCTGGCGGGAAGCGGGAGATGAGGGCGACGATATTTCCGAATTGGACGCACTGCTGCATTTGGTGGCGGTGGATGCGGGGCTTGCCGAACCGGAAGGGATCACCTCACAGGCACTCAGACACACCTATCTTGCCTATTTGATCCGGCAAGGCATCAAGTTTTCGGAACTGGAGCAGATTTCAGGAAGGATATCCCCAACAGTATTGGCCGGTTATGGGGCATTGTCACCCGCTGGACCGGGCAAACCCCTCACGGAGATTCTGGTAAATTATCCCCTGTTCAAGGGATAGAAGAATGGAGAAGTATCTCAATAATAGCGGGACGAAGCTCTGGTCGATAGCAACGGGCACTGGAATGCCTCTCATCCTCTGCAACGGTGGCCCAGGCTGTGACGACTACCTAGGTCCGGTGGCTGAGATGATTGAGGATCTCTGCACAGTCGTGAGATTCGAGCAAAGAGGCTGTGGCCGATCGGATTGGGACAAGCGTTATGATCTGGGCACGACAGTCAGCGATATTGACTTCGTGAGGAATGCCTACGGGCTTAACAAAGTTATCATTGGGGGTCACTCAGCAGGCGTCGGACTCTCACTGGCATACGCTCTTAAACACCCGGATGTAGTATTGGGTATCGTCGGCATTTCGGGTGGATGTATCGTCAATGACAGGGAGTGGTACAAGGTGTATTGTGAGAACCTTAAGAGGTACGGCGAGAACAACGGCGGGAGGGAATTCAGATCAGATCCAGACGTGAACAAGATCAGCAACACAACCTGGTGTGACTTCATATCAAGCCCCACACTCCTACTCGACATTTCCAGGCTTGATATTCCTGCAGTCTTCATCAATGCTGGTGAAGACATCAGGCCGAACTGGCCGACAGTTCAGCTGGCACACCTGCTAAAGAATGGCGAATACATAGAGATCACAGGTGCTGGACACTATATATGGGTCACCCATCGCGATGAATTGAGGAAGGAATTGAGGGCGGCAATAGAAAAAATTACTGCACAACAATCTCCTCCAGCGGAAACAGTGCAACCTGATCATTATCGGTTTCCATAGTCGGCGCAAGCTTGACCATTTACACCATGCAGAATGTGATATTTTGGCGGCACAAACTGAGTAATTTAATTGAGATAAAGACAGAAAAGGGAGAAAGTAAAGATGCCTGAACAGAGATCTTATCCAGATGTAGGGGCTCCAGACCCTGAGTTGGAAAATTCACCCATAGCAGATGACTCTCTTGAAGAGTCTGAAGATCTGAAGCAAGAACTACCGGGCGAGCCAGTGTGCCTCTTTAACAGTAAGGAGTATCCTAATGGTACCTATGTGCTCAGTGGTACCTCATTGTTACGTTGTGACTACGGCATCTGGGTGCCGGCAGGTCCAGGTGATCCTGAAAATCCTTAATCACTTGTTCGCTGAATACAGGTGAAGCCTGATATAGAAAGAATGCTGCAGGACATTGAGATGGAGGTGCGCTATACACGCACCATGATCCATCGAGATGCCTTGAATGCCCGGGTTATGGCTGCCATGAGAAAGGTGCCCAGACATAAGTTCGTTGATCCAGATATGTTGGACAAAGCTTATTATGACGGACCACTTCCTATTGGCTGTGGTCAGACCATTTCTCAACCCTTTATCGTTGCTCTAATGACGGATCTAGCAGGGGTCGAAGAGGGTGACAAGGTACTGGAGATTGGCACAGGCTCAGGTTATCAGACGGCCATCTTGGCTGAGCTTGTAAAGCAGGTCTACAGTATAGAGATTATCTCTGAATTAGGTGAACAGGCCTGTAAATGTCTACAGCAGCTTGGTTATACCAATGTTGAGACCCGCATTGGTGATGGCCACGAGGGGTGGGAGGAAGAGGCCCCCTTCGATGCGGTAGTGGTCACGGCTGCAGCTGATGCTATCCCCCCACGCCTAATAGAACAACTGAAACCGAGAGGGCGCCTAATCATCCCTGTAGGCCCAGCTTATAGTCACCAGGAGCTTATCGTGGTGGAAAAAGACGATAAGGGTAATATCAGCCAGTGGTCTGCACTTGGAGTGGTGTTTGTACCCCTGACTGGCGGTCATTGATATCTCACCCTTTCATCAAAACTCTGCCTTGCCTGTCATGATGTGTAAAAGGCTGGGCAGTTTAAACACAATATCACCTAACAGTCACAAAATACGATGGCAGTCATTCATCCAAATTTTTTGAGCCACCGCAATGTTCAAAACTGGTCATTTTTGAATGGATTTACTCTAAGGAAACGAACCATTCAACTCAAGTTGCTGTACTTGGTGGAAGTGGCAAAGCACCCCGGGCATTATATTTCCAATATTAGGATTAGCAGGCTGGTGATGGCCGCGATGGCCAGGGTTTTAAGGCCTGACCAGAGCCAAAAACCACCACCAATCCGGCCCAGGAATACGCCCATCAAGAAGATAAGAACGAAGGCCAGGATGATGGCCAGGTCAAGCGGCGATGCCGGCAAGGCGACACCCCAATGGGTGGCCCACATGGGCAACATGATGATCAGCGCCAGTAATACGGGGGTTAAGCTATTGACCAGAGCAATCAATATGGGGACCAGTTGTGCGGCTCGCGCATGGGCGCTGTCATCCAGTGTTGACAGCATGGCCTCCTCAAGCTCCCGTAACTCCTTTTTGCGCTCTGCGGCCTCACTGATATAGGCGCTGCTGAGGCCGCTCATCCCCAGGGCGATAGTCGCTCCCAGGGAGGCACTCAGCGCTACTTCCATGGGCACCTCGTTGCTGAGACGAAAACCCAGGGTGAGTCCCAGCATGGTGAGTGTGCCGTCAAAACCGTTGGTAACGAAATACCGGCGGGCAATGTCATGGGTGCGGGTGATCTGCAACAGTAACCGCAGATGCGCAAGGATCTTCATGAGGAAAAGTTGGCGGGCTCAGGCATCAGAGGGTGTTGGATGTGCTTCCCCAGACCTCTACTTCATCAATGCTGTGCAGAGAGCCGCCCATGCTCTGGATAGTTTCTTCGATTTTGGAGAGATCCAGGCTATTGGATTCGATCACAATGATCGTGCTTTCGGTCTTTTCGTCCACCTCCTCTACATTGAGCCTTACTCGGTAACCATCCCCCAGCCGGGCAATGGCCTGGGCAAATTCCAAGGCGTTGGGTTGGTGGGGTTTGAGTACATCCAAAACGAGGCGTCTTACGGTGCTCATACGGGCTTTTCCTGGCTTTTTAGCAAAAATTGCCCGCCATGTGGCTTCTGGCCAGTGCTTTGTAGCCTGAGATTAGGCTAAACCGCATTTCTCACAAGGCAGCGCAACATGAATATGCAATTTACGTTATTTCAAGATTTTGCATAAAACCCGTATAAAAAACGAGTCAGAGAATAATTTTTTCTAATATTAACAGAATTTGTTCTCTGACCCGAATCACAAATAAAGCTCCATTCATCCAACCTCCACGCTTTATTTTTCGGTTACACAAAGTGTTATGAATGACTCCTTTGTGTCGATGGCCGCCTTGAGTCATTCATCAAATAAAAGCATCAGATACTCTCTGGCACACCAAGCAGCCACAGTTTAAGGAACCTCTGATTAATTCCGTATTTTGAGCGATAATACCGCATCCTCCTAAGAACGCTAGAATCTGACATGCGCCAACAAACCTTTGCCGATACTAACTTCGAGAAATTCCGCAAGAAGACCCGCAAAGAACAGTT
>JAJRZI010000100.1 GCA_024275295.1 Gammaproteobacteria bacterium
AAGGGGTAACGATTTGAGTGCTCAGTCTGATGAAACAGTCATCGAACATTTTGCTGATGCCCTGTGGATGGAGCGGGGGCTGAGCCAAAATACGCTGGCGGCCTATCAGTCTGATCTTCGTGCCGTTGCCCAGTGGCTGCAGGAAAAAAAGCACAAAAGCCTGTTACAGGCCAAGCGGCAGGATCTGCTCGATTACCTCGCTGTGCTCTGCGAGCAGAGGCGTAGCGCCCGCTCCAGTGCGCGTCTGCTCTCCTGTCTGCGACAGTTCTACCAACATGCCCTGCGTGAAGGGGAGATCAAGGTTGATCCCAGTGCACAGATCGACTCACCCAAGCTGGGGCGGCCCCTGCCCAAGTCCCTCACAGAACAAGAGGTTGAGGCACTGTTGGCTGCGCCCGACAGAGGGGAACCCGAAGGCTTCCGTGACCGGGTGATGCTGGAGGTGCTCTACGCTACCGGGTTACGGGTATCAGAGCTGGTGGCGCTACGGCCGGATCAGGTGAGCCTGACCCAGGGGGTGGTGCGCATCACGGGCAAGGGGGGCAAGGATCGACTGGTGCCGCTGGGGGATGAGGCAATGGACTGGTTGGAAAGCTTCGGCCGAGGGCCTCGTCAGGATCTCCTGGGGGAGCGCCTCTGCACCGAGCTCTTTCCCACCCGTCGTGGCAGTGGCATGACCCGCCAGGCCTTCTGGTATCTCATCAAAAAGCACGCCCAACGAGCCGGGATTATCAAGCCCATCTCACCCCACACCCTGCGGCATGCTTTTGCCACACACCTGGTTAATCATGGCGCCGACCTGAGGGTGGTGCAGATGCTGCTGGGTCACAGTGATCTCTCAACCACCCAGATCTACACCCATGTTGCCCGGGAACGCCTGAAGAGCCTGCATGCCAAGCATCATCCGCGGGGCTGATACCATCCCGCCAGATGTGATAGCCTTCGCCCAGAGCCAAATAACAGTGGGAGTATGCCATGCCTTCGTTTGATGTTGTTTCCGAAGTGGATTTGCAGGAAGTACGCAATGCTGTAGACCAGGCCAACCGTGAGGTGGGCACCCGTTTTGATTTTAAAGGCGTGGATGCAAAATTTGAACAGAGTGGAGCCGAGATCATGTTGCGGGCTGAGGTAGAGTTCCAATTGCAACAAATGATGGATATTCTGGAGAAAAAGCTGGTCAAACGTAAAGTTGATATTGGCAGCATGGATATCAAAGACCCGGAGACCACAATCAATGCGGCACGCCAGCAGATCATCATCCGGCAGGGGATTGATTCAGACACCTGTCGCAAGGTGGTTAAAACGATCAAGGCGGCCAAGCTGAAGGTACAGGCCCAGGTGCAGGGTGAACAGGTGCGGGTGACAGGCAAGAAGCGTGATGATCTGCAACAGGTGATTGCGCTGCTTAAAGAGAGTGATTTTGGCCTGCCATTTCAATATATAAATTTTAGAGACTAGCTAATGCAATTAATTAAACCCCCCATGAAGAGACTGGTGCTGCCTGGTATTGCCGCTCTGCTATTGTCCGCTATTGTTAGCCTGCCGGTAATGGCGGATGCTGTGGTCGATAAAGAGAAAATAGCGGTGATTACCAAGAATCTGAAGAGGATGATTCCGGAGCTGAAGGATGCCGCCGTCATACCTGCGCCTGTACCGGGGCTGTATGAGGTGATGGTCGGGCCGGATGTGCTCTATGTGACCCAGGATGGGCGCTACCTGATTCAGGGCAGCATCATTGATCTCAAGGCAAGAGAGAACCTGACGGCACCCAGAGCAGCGCAGGCCGCTGCCAAGGCGATCGAGCGTGTTGGTGAAGAGAATATGGTGATCTATGAGCCGAAAGAGACCAAGCATACGGTGACAGTTTTTACCGATGTTGACTGTGGGTACTGCCGTAAGCTGCACAGTCAAATGGATCAGTATCTCGCGCACGGTATTCGTATCCGTTACCTGTTTTTCCCCAGGGCTGGTCTGCGAAGTGAATCAGCTCGAAAGGCGGTTGCCGTCTGGTGTGCTGACGATAGAAACAAGGCCATGACCCTGGCTAAGAGTGGGCAGAAGATTGAGATGAAAAATTGCGACAATCCGGTCAGTAGTCACTACGCGCTGGGTCAACAGATGGGCATTCGTGGAACGCCTGCACTAGTGCTTGAGGATGGTGAGAAGCTACCAGGCTATGTTCCGCCAGCCAGGTTGAATGAGTACCTGACTACAAAAGCTGAGCAAGCCAAGTAGGGTGCGGCCCCCGCACCAGGTATGGTGACGGAATCCACTTTGCAACAGGGTGCGGATGGCGACCCCTGACTCAGGCCGCCTTTCTCTCAATAGTGTCCAGCAGCGCTACAATCGTCTCTGATAATGGCACTATCTTCTGGTAAGCCGCTTCGGCCTCTGGCATAAGCCCACTCTCCCGCAACTGGATGATCTCTTTAATCAGCGCATGCAGCTTTGCGTGCGGCTCCTCCAGCGTCTTCATCTCAGGAATATGCCTGAACCTCTCCAAGCCATCGGTGTAATACCATTTACCAAGGATACAGTGTCTGTGGGAGACAGCCTCTTGCTGGCTGAGTGCCTCTTTTCCATCAAGAAAGGCACGTAGCCGCGCCTTCCAGGCCCGGTGGGCTGATTTTGCCTTGGAGAGATCCAAAGCGCTCCCCTGGGCATCCAGCTTGAATTGCCCGATCTGACCTTGCAGTTCCATTGCGAGTCCAGCCAGGTTGCTGCTGGTTTCGGTGGTTGCGTGCGCAGCAGTCGCTGTCTCGTGGGATATCTGGCTGATATTGACCACATTACGATTGATCTCTTCTGCCACAACCGACTGTTCCTCTGCGGCACTGGCGATCTGAATGCTCATATTACTAATGGCAGCTACGGCTTGGGAGATGGCCTCTAATGATGCGCCTGCTGCCTCCGCCCGCGCTACGCTGTCAAGCGCCCTGTTTTGGCCTGCCTCCATAACCTGTACTGCCGCCCGGGCACCGCTCTGTAGCCGCTCGATTATTGTCTTGATCTCCTGGGTTGAATCCTGGCTGCGTTGGGCGAGTAACCTCACCTCATCAGCCACTACGGCAAATCCCCGGCCAGATTCGCCGGCCCGTGCGGCCTCAATGGCGGCATTGAGTGCCAGCAGGTTGGTCTGTTCTGCAATCCCCTGAATCACATTGAGAACCGTTCCGATATTTTCACTCTCTTTCTCCAGCTCATGGATGGTGTTGGCTGCATTCTCCACCTCTGCGGCCAACTGCCTGATGCTGGCGCCTGCCTCTTCCACAACCTGTCTGCCTTTGGCTGCCTCCTCTTCGGCAGTGTGTGAGGCGCTGGCAGCTTCGGTCGTATTACGTGCCACCTCTTGTACTGTGGCTGCCATCTCATTCATTGCGGTAGCGACCTGATCACTCTCGGATTGCTGCTGTATCACCCCACGGGTAGTCTGCTCGGTAATGACAGAGAGTTCATCTGCCACCTCACTGACCTTTGCTGAAGAGACCAGAACATTTTTTAAGAGTAGTTGAAACTCTGCCACCATCTCATTGAAAGTACAGGCAGTAGCCGCTATTTCATCTTTACCTTTCACATCGAGACGCAGGCTAAGATCTTTGGAGTCTCCAACCCTTTTCATCAGGGTAACAAGTTCATGAAGAGGCCGGTTTATACTCCGCCCCAGTAGTAGAATGGCTAAGAGAGAGAGGGTGATAAGTGCTATGGAAATCACATGGTTGTGGAGTAGGTGAATCATGGCCATCGCCACACCGACCAGGCCAGCCAAAAGATAGAGTTTTGTTTTGATTGAAAAAGACATTTTGCTTTACCTTAGTTAAATAAAAGCTCAGCCATACCTTCTAATTCCATGTGAAAAATATGAGAGTTGGAGTTTATCTGCTAAACACCCTTAATGAGTTCTTGTTTTAATATGTCGGCAGTACCCGTTTGGTCTTTAGGGGTATTGGCATTTATTAAAAGAAGCTTTGACTGGCTTGGCATCTCTCTCTTTGGAGGCGGTATTGGGTAAAAAGATCATTAGGATATAAATAAAAATTCTTATCCATTCCTTCTGTTAACGCACTGCCAAACAGCTCAGGAACTATACTTTAAGTATGGGCTGGTTGTTCAGCTAGGGGTTGTAGCCTGGCTTTATTCAGGCGTTGGGTAATAATAATTTTTCTTTCCCTGGCTCAAGCAGGGGCAGCGTTGAATCCATCTATTGGGAGAACATTGTATGATCTGTGAAGTTGCAGGGGACATCCTCCTCAGTAAGGCCCAGGTAATCGTCCATGGTGTAGCGGCAAACGATCCAATGGATCAGGGCTTGGCTAAGTCACTGCATGAAAATCATCCAGCGCTACATAAGGATTTTCACCATTGGTGTCATCGGCAACATCCGAAGCCAGGGGAGGCGTGGCTGTGGGGAGGGGCAAATGGTGTTCGTATTATCTGTCTCCTGACTCAGGAAGGTGGCTATGGCCATGGTGCCAGATCTGGAAAGGCCAGCACCAGTAATGTCAATCATGCCTTGCGTGCACTGAAGAAGATCATTCAGAAAGAGCAGTTTACCTCGGTTGCATTGCCAGCGCTTGCTACAGGTGTTGGTGGTCTGGCATGGGATGATGTGCTGCCCTTGATCAAAAACCAGCTGGGTGAACTGGATGTGGATATCTATCTTTACACCACATACCAGCCAGGGGAACAGGCACAGGAGCCTAATTGTTTAGGTTAAAACCACCTCCTCTCCAATTGGAGAGGAGGCTTAGTCGCATACCCAATTGGCCTTCTGGGGTTGACACTTTTATACCCTTAGACTAATTGTTACCAGTTAATAAACATATTTGATACTTCCATTGGCCTTTGGGGTATTGCAATGGTTTTCTATTCTTTGGAAAAGTGCACCCTTTCACTATTTGGGTATCTGAAGTACCTCTATTCAATTGACAGTATAGGATAAAGAGATACTCATCCTCCATGCATGGACAGCTATCCCTGGTTTACCCACCTCATTGTCCCAGATTAATCAGCATAGCAAGATGCATTGCCTAAAAGAGACCTCGCCATGAAAGGTATCGTATTTACCGAATTCCTGGAATTTGTGGAACAGCAATACTCACCGGATGTAGTTGATAATATTATTGATGCTTCAACCCTCTCCACAGATGGTGCCTATACGTCTGTTGGTACCTACAATTATGAAGAGCTGCTGCAGCTTGTCTCTGCCCTGAGCGACATAACCCAAACCTCTTCGTCTGATTTGATCTGCGCATTTGGCCAGCAGCTGTTCAAGTGTCTGGCTGGCAATTATCCCCAGTTTATCGAAGGTGTTGACTCTACCTTTGATTTTTTGCGGAGCATTCATGGCCACATCCACGTAGAGGTCCATAAACTGTACCCTGATGCCGAGCTGCCGAAGTTTGAATACAGTTTTCCCCAGCAGGATCAAATAGTGATGCACTATCACTCTATACGCCCCTTGGCTGATCTGGCAGAAGGGCTGATCCGTGGAAGCATTGAACATTTTGGGGAGAAAGTGACTGTTAAGCGAGAGGGTGATTCAGGCAACAACACCTCCGCCCGGTTTATTCTTACTCGGGAGAGCTAATCCATGGATCAGACAGAGCGTTTGACTCACAGATGTGACCGGGAAAAACGGGCGCGCAAACAGGCGGAAGTGCTGCTGGAACAGAAGAGCCTGGAACTCTACAAGCTCAACCAGGAGCTTGGCAAGCTGGCTACGGATCTGGCTGTGCGGGAGGGGCTTATGCGCTCCATTTTAGAGGCCGCTGGTGAAGGTATCTTTGGCGTGGATACTGATGGTGCCACCACCTTTATGAACCCTGCGGCAAGTAGAATGCTGGGGTGGAATCCTGAAGATATCATTGGCCGCTTTCATCATGCAGTGGCCCATCATACGAAACCGGATGGCAGCCCCTATCCGACCCATGAGTGCCCCATCTATTCTGCGTTCAAGGATGGTGAAACTCATCATTAGGATGGTGAGTTGTTCTGGCGAACTGATGGGACAAGTTTTCCGGTAGAGTATGTCAGTACCCCCATCTTTGAAGATGGTGAACTCAAGGGTGCAGTTGTTACCTTTAACGATATTAGCGAGCGCAAGGCGCTTGAGAAAG
>JAJRZI010000011.1 GCA_024275295.1 Gammaproteobacteria bacterium
GCAAACAGGGAGAGGCTATTCGCTTCAGCAGTCAGCTCATTCCAATCAAATCCTTTACCTGCATCCAGGATCTCGCGGCTGCTATAGCCTGCATCTTTTGCAGCACGGCGAACAGCATCAGCTGATTCACCCAGCTGAAGCGGCTCGTCACCCGTTATGAAGTAAATTGAGGAGAGCGCCTTAGCCAGCTGCGCGTCAAGTTGATCAATACGTAAACGCATGGCCTTTGTTATTTTGAAACAAAACGGCACGCATCATGCGCACATATTTTGAATTACCGAAGCTGCTCCTGCATACGATTAACAACACGTCGAATCAAATCCAGACGAAGATCACGGCGCAGTAGCCCCTCTTCCTGATTTTTCCCCAGGATGCCGGTCTGGGTGTTTTCATACGTCCGTTGAGTACCAACAGATTGATTCTCCATCAGTTGTACCCCACTGGCATCCAACAGTTCAAACTCCAGCGCCTGATGGATTTCATACTCAACAACCTTGCCGCGGCTATCAACAGACAAAACCCGGCGATTCTGATTCTGTTTGGTAATATTAAGTACGGCGTTGGCCTTTGATTGATCTGTAGTGACCTTAATATCTGCCCCGTCGAAAATCTGCTGAAAATCCTTACGCAGGGGATCATATTCACCCACACCCTGGATATAGAGTGGATTTATTGAGGATGGTAATTTAGCTACGCCACGTAGGTGAAAACTACAGCCCGGCAGCATTGTCAGCAGCAAAACCACCAAAACACCCATAAATAAGCGAGATTTCCTGTGCATTATTTTTCGACTCTTATTTCTGTTTTATCACGGAATTAACTGCATGCTGGTTACTATGTCACTTCGCTACAATGTTTACCAGTTTGCCTGGCACTACAATAACCTTTCGCACTTGAGCATCACCAATAAAGCGTTGGACATGCTCATCGGCAAGCGCACTCCCCTCAACCAAACTCTTATCTGCATCAGCTGGAACCTGTATGCGGGCACGCACCTTGCCGTTGACCTGAACCACGATTTGAATATTTTCCTGCCTCAGGGCCTCTGGGTCAAACTGAGGCCAGCTGGCATCCAGAATATCATCGCCATAACCCAGCTCACACCACAGATGGTGGGTTATATGGGGTGCAATAGGCCCCAGCAGGGAGAGCGTAATGCCCACGCCCTCATGCAGTATCGCACGATCTGATGCTGTCTCACCCAGCTTGTAGAGCGTATTGACCACTTTCATGCAGGCTGAGACCACCGTATTAAACTGTTGGCGACCATAATCATGGCTGGCCTGTTTTAGTGCCGCATGGATTTCACGCCTGGCCAGCTGCTGATCTTCATCCAGACTGGAAAGCTAACCCGCGCCTGCTTTTATACGCTCAGCATTGTTAGCCGCCAGCACCCACAACCGTTTCAAGAACCGGTGGGCACCCTCAACACCGTCATCCGACCACTCCAGCGACTGATCTGGCGGCGCGGTAAACATCGTGTACAAACGCACAGTATCAGAGCCGTAGCGGTCAATAAGCTGTTGTGGATCAACACCGTTGTTTTTTGATTTTGACATCTTTTCGATGCCACCAATCTCAACAGGTTGACCATCTGAGTGGCACACCGCCGTAACGGGATGCCCTTTATCATCAGACTCAACATCAACCTCGGCAGGGTTAAACCACTGTTTGCCGCCACCCGATTCATTACGATAATAGGTTTCCGCCACAACCATGCCTTGGGTCAGGAGATTTTTAATGGGTTCATCTGAACTCACCAGCCCCACATCCCGCATCAACTTATGGTAGAAACGCGCATAAAGCAGGTGCAGGATGGCATGTTCAATCCCGCCAATATAGTGATCAACCGGCAACCAGTAATCAGCACGTTGATCCAGCATCGTCTTGTCTGCATCAGGGTAGGCATAACGCGCATAGTACCAGGATGATTCCATGAAGGTATCAAAGGTATCCGTTTCACGCTCAGCCTCGCCACCACACTCAGGGCAGGTGGTTTTGCTAAATTCGGGCATCTTTTTGATGGGGGAGCCGCCCGTAGCATCAAAGGCTACATCTTCAGGCAACACCACAGGAAGATCCGCTTTGGGCACAGGCACAATGCCACATTTTTCACAGTGAATCATCGGGATCGGAGAACCCCAATAGCGCTGGCGGGAGACACCCCAATCACGCAGGCGATAGTTGACCTGCTTGCCACCTTTACCCGCTTTTTTCAGGTAATCAGCAATAGCATCGAAGGCATCCTCAGAGGTCAGTCCATCAAATGGAGCTGAGTGCTTCAGCACCCCTTTTTCAATATAGGCTGATTCAGCAACTGAACAATCACCATCATCTTTGGCATAGATCACCTGTCGAATGGGGATCTCATATTTTGTAGCAAACTCCCAATCCCGCTGGTCATGCGCGGGTACGGCCATCACCGCCCCTGTGCCATAACCCATAAGCACAAAGTTGGCGGCAAAGACCGGCACCTCTTCCCCGGAGATAGGATGAATGACTGACAGCCCCAAAGGCATGCCTTTTTTCTCAATGGTCTCTATGTCTGCTTCAGAGGTGCCTCCCTGGCGACACTCATCGATAAAGTCTGTCAGCGCTGAATTGCCTTCAGCAGCCTTGAGAGCCAGTGGGTGCTCAGCAGCCACAGCCACATAGGTGACACCCATCAGGGTATCAGGGCGGGTAGTAAATACCGTAAGCGCGTCATCTGATTCTGGAATGGTAAAATCGAGCTGCACACCCTCTGAACGCCCAATCCAGTTGCGCTGCATGGTGCGCACCTGCTCTGGCCAGCCGTCCAGATTATCCAGTTCAGCTAACAGCTCTTCAGCATAGGCTGTAATCCTGATAAACCATTGGGGAATTTCTCGACGCTCAACCAAGGCACCTGAACGCCAGCCCCGACCATCAATAACCTGCTCATTGGCTAATACGGTTTGATCTACCGGGTCCCAATTAACCACGGCACTCTTTCGATAGACTAATCCTCTCTTATACAACTCAGTAAAGAGCCACTGCTCCCACTTATAGTAATCCGGCTGACAGGTCGCCAATTCACGCGACCAGTCATAGCCAAAGCCCAGTCGCTTCAGCTGATTACGCATGTAGTCGATATTGGAGTAGGTCCACTTGGCTGGCGGCATGTTGTTTTTAATGGCCGCACCCTCAGCAGGCAGGCCAAATGCATCCCACCCCATCGGTTGCAGTACATTCTTGCCCAGCATGCGTTGCTGGCGGGCAATCACATCACCAATGGTATAGTTGCGTACATGCCCCATGTGCAACTTGCCACTGGGATAGGGGAACATGGAGAGGCAATAGAATTTCTCTCTATCACTATCTTCTGTTACACGGAAGGTATTGTTGGATACCCAGTAATTCTGGACATCCTGCTCAATTTTTGCTGGATTATAGGTCTCTTGCATCTTAATAGCGGCAGTGGAAGATAACCGCTAAAGGATACCCCAGGAGCCTGCCCAAGAATAGAGTCCCTGCTGCAGAAAAGCCATTTTTCCGAATAGGCAAGCGCTGCCATCTAAATATTTGCATAGCGCCATAAATAGGTCACACTTAGATAGTGAGTACCCACATTGATGAGGAGATTATCATGACATCCCATAACCAAAAAGATGCGCTCGAACATTTGGTTGAAGCCTATGACACCATGCTTAAGAGGGTCAGTGATGCAATTAAAAAAGCGGAGCACACCACCATCCCTGCATTAAAAAAGAATATTGAGCGCGCCCGTGAAACAGCTATTGAAGTGGGTGAATTGACACGTGATGAGGCAGAAAAAATTGCCACCTATCTCGAACGGGATATGCATGATGCCGCAGATTTTCTCTCAGAGACGGGCAAGGAGTTCAAGGACTGGGGCAGGTTTGACCTGGAGTTAATAGAGGATCGTTTACTCGAGATGTTTGCCAATGTTGCAGACAAAACCAAACTCGAACTGGATGCATTGGCACGACAGGCTCGCCGCGCCTCAACATACCACACGGGTGAGGGTACAGGCCCTGGAACCCTGGCCTGCACATCATGTGGAAAAAAGATCCATTTCCATAAAACAGGCCATATCCCACCCTGCGCTGGCTGTCGGGGTACTGAGTACCAACGCACTACAGAAACATAGCAGCTACAGCAGGAACAGGGTCGCCAAGCCAAGGAAGGCCAGAAAGCCAACCACATCCGTCACAGTGGTCAGTAGGACACCTCCTGCAAGGGCTGGGTCAATACCCAGCCGTTCGAGCATCAGCGGTAGTGCAGCGCCTGTCAGCGCTGCAAACAGCAGATTGATCGTCAGTGCTGCGGCTATCAGCAACGCAATATCGCTACTATCAAACCAAAGCCCGGCAACCACCCCTACAACCACAGCCCAAATCAGGCTGTTGAGCAGACTGACGGCAAGCTCCTTCATCATTAACCAACGCGCATTTTTATCCGTCAATTGCCCTAGCGCCAGACCACGGATGACCAGCGTCAGGGTCTGACTCCCGGCCACTCCACCCATGCTGGCAACAATAGGCATCAACACCGCCAGCGCAACAATCTGCTCAATGGTGTTTTGAAACAACCCAATCACCCAGGAGGCAAGAAAAGCAGTCATCAGATTGACACCCAACCACAGTGCGCGGCGTCTGGCACTCACCACCACCGGCGCAAACATATCGGCATCCTCTGACAGACCCGCCTGCCCCATAAACTGGTGCTCGCCCTCTTCACGAATGACATCGACCACATCATCAACCGTGATTCGCCCCACCAGTTTGCCGTCATCATTGACCACAGGCGCCGAGACCAGATCATGTTGCTCAAACCGATTGGCCACCTTACGCTCAGGCCAGGAGGCCGGTATCGGCTTCAGATCCAGCGACATCACCTCCGCCACGGTATCAGAAGGCTCATGCGTCAATAGATTGGTCAGGGAGAGCACACCCAGATATTTATCGTCCCGATTAACCACAATCAGGCTATCCGTCTGCGATGGGATCTTGCCCTTCAGACGCCGCAGATAACGCAGCACCACATCCAGCGTCACCTCTGCCCGTACGGTCAGCGTATCCGTATTCATCAGGCCGCCAGCGGTATCTTCTGGATAATAAAGAACCGACTCCAACCGCTCACGACGCTGCTTATCTAAAGAGTTGACCAGCTCCCAGGTAATGGTTCGCGGCAGATCCTGGACAAGGTCAGCCAGATCATCCGTAGCCATGCCCTCGGCAGCCGCCAGTAACTCCTCTCTGTTCATCTTGCTGACAAGATCTGTAAAGACCTCATCCGCAAGCTCTACCAGAATTTCACCTTCACAATCATCCTCCACCAACCCCCAGACAATCTCACGCTCTTCAAGCGGCAGACCTTCCAGCAGATGTGCAATCTCAGCTGGCCGCAGCGCATTTAGCATGCGCGCAGCCTGCTGCAGGGCGCCGCTATCCAGCACCTCATGCAGTTTCTGCAGGCCTGTCTGTTCGTTGTTAAGTTCTGATGGAAGGGCCATGGTGGCCTGACCTACCTATAGTAAAAGCAGATGATTGCAAGTGTAACAGGCAGGGCGCAGAGACGGGAGATTTTTCAGTGGGTTACAGGATAAAGTTGTGGAATCCAGCGGCTAATATCATCCTCATCAATATGTTGCATCAGGTTAGCTACCTGCTCTGTCAAATGCCCGATATCACTTGCACGGATAATGCGCTTGGCTTCCAACAGAGAACCGGGTTGCATGCTGAACTCCCGTAGCCCCATGCCTAACAGCAAGGGTATATAGAGGGGATTACCCGCCATTTCACCACACATGCTGACCGGCTTTCCTCTCTTGCGCCCAGCCTGGATAACGTACTGAATCAGTCGCAATATGGATGGATGAAGCGGGTCATAGAGGTAGTTGACCTCATCATCCACCCGGTCAATGGCCAGGGCATACTGAATCAGATCATTGGTGCCTATGGAGAGAAAATCCAGATGTCGGGCAAAGCTATCGGCTGCCAATGCTGCTGCAGGCACTTCAATCATGCCGCCAATAGGTATCTCAGGGTCGAAGCCATGCCCCTCCTGCTTCAACTCCCGCTTCAGCTCATCAATGATCGATTTTACTGTGTGCAACTCCTGTAGATTGGAGAGCATAGGGATCATGATGCGAACCGGCCCATAGACAGAGACTCGCAAGATGGCGCGCAGCTGTGGACGGAACAGCTTGGGTTCCTTGAGGCAGAGGCGTATAGCACGCAGCCCAAGGGCCGGATTACTTGCTGGCTGCATATCATGACAGCAGCCATCCGCTTCCTTGTCTGCCCCTAAATCCAGCGTACGAATGGTGATAGGTATGCCATTTAACCCCTCCACAATCTGCCGGTAACTTGCCAGATGCTCCTCTTCATTGGGCGGGTGCTCTCGATTCATGTAGAGAAATTCGGTGCGATAAAGGCCAACACCGGCAGCAGCAATATCATTAGTCGCTTCGATATCCTCTGGCAATTCAATGTTCACCATCAGGGTAATATCTGTCCCATCGGCAGTGATGGCCGGCTCATTAACCAGGGCACGCAGGCTGGCAATATGGGCCTGCTCAACCTCCACCCTTTTTTGAAAATGCTGTAGCGTACGCTCATCAGGGTCTGCCAGTACAACGCCCTGTTCAGCATCCATGATCAGCAACTCGCCATGCTGCAGATATTGCGTCACACGATGGATACCGATGACAGCAGGTATACCCAGGCTGCGCGCCAGGATGGCGGTATGGGACATCGGGCCACCACACTCTGTAACAAAGGCCGCAACACCCCGGTTACGCATATGGATGGTATCTGCCGGGGTTAGATCCTGGGCCAGGATAATCCTGCCTTTGA
This sequence comes from Gammaproteobacteria bacterium, assembly GCA_024275295.1. Lineage (GTDB taxonomy): Bacteria > Pseudomonadota > Gammaproteobacteria > Chromatiales > Chromatiaceae > WFXD01. Next base: position 6,843 of record JAJRZI010000011.1, read on the forward strand.
GATCGTCTTCATTGGCCACTGAGTTGTCATATTGACCGATGAGATGCTTTTGGATCTGCCCGACCACATGATCAACATCATCTTTGCGTGTGCGCAGATAGGGATCATCCATCGCATCAAATATTTTTACCAGTGCATTACGACGCAGTTGCAAGGCCCATTCCGCATTACAGAGCTGTGATTTGATGGTCTCGATGGGCGCCTCTACCAGGGCCACATCCTCCAGCATCAGAAGATGGGTGTCGATAAACGCACAGATATCGGTTGGCGTGGATGCTGGAATCTGCTCTCGAACAGCCTTCAAGTCCTGACGGGCCGCAAGCACAGCTTGTTGAAAGCGGCAGGTTTCATGCGCCACCTCTTCTGCTGTAATGGTTCGCCTGCATGCCTCTATCTGGCCAGTTTGCAGGCAATATGCCTTACCAATGGCAATAGTGGAGGTGGCACCAATGCCAATACCGGCACACATCAGCGTCATTCCTCTTCTCCAAAGCGGCCGGCTATGAGTACCTTTAATGCCTCAACAGCCTCAACTTCATCTTCTCCTTCTATAATCAAAGAGAGTTCAGAACCTTTGGCGGCAGCCAGCATCATGACACCCATAATGCTTTTACCATTGACCACCTGGCCGTTGTAATTCAACTGCACGCTACTGCCAAACCGACTGGCGCAGGTCACCAACTTGGCTGCCGCCCTGGCATGCAACCCAAGCTTGTTCACAATGGTAACGCCTTGCTCAATCATTGCTGTTTTTATAGAAAAGTTAAAAATATTAAATGTGGGTTAGCATATCCTGATGCCAATATGGGCTCCACTTTCAGCCTTCTCAGTCAATGTTGCCAGATCCAGTTGTGGATAATTCAACACCCTGACCAACATGGGGAGATTAACACCTGCTACAACAGTGACTCGATCTCCATTGATCATGCCACAGGCAATATTGCTGGGAGTACCGCCATACATATCGGTCATGACCAAGACACCCGCCCCCTGATCCAACCCTTTAATAATGGCTCTGGCCCGCTGGCGTTGCTCTTCAGGATCACAATCCTTGGCAATGGCTATTGCTTCAGCCTTAAGCGGACAGTAGCCCAGCATGACCTCTGCTGTCTCCAGCAGCTCTTTGCCAATATTATTGTGCGTTATCAGAAGTAGCCCTATGCTCATGGCAGCTCCCTGTGTCTGATAAGTATGTCACGCCCCTGTGACTGGAAGTATTTTGCCAACTGTTCAGCCAGATAAACTGATCGGTGTTGTCCTCCCGTACAGCCAATCGCAACGGTCAGATAACTGCGGCCCTCTTCCTCAAATGCAGGAATCCATGCCTGCAGGAACTGGGTGATATGCTCCAGCATCTTCTGAACCTGCCTGTCCTGACCTAGAAATTCTATAACCGGCTGATCACAACCCGTATAAGGGCGCAATTCTGCTATCCAGTGGGGGTTGGGCAGACATCGCACATCATAAACAAAATCAGCATCCTTGGGGACACCATGCTTATGCCCAAACGACTGAAACAGAATGGACATCTCCTTTGATTGCTTTGATGCACCCGTTAACCGCTGCCGGATGATGCTACGCAACTCATGGATATTGGTATGCGTTGTATCCACCTTTAAATCAGCATGACTCAAGAGCGGCTCCAACAGGGTACGCTCAAGCTGTACAGCCTCAGCCAATGGCACATCAGGCGCTGTCAGCGGGTGCTTCCGTCTGGTCTCACTAAAGCGCCTGAGGAGTGCTTCATCCTGAGCTTCGAGGAACAGAATCTCACAATCAATACCTCGTTTGCGCAGATCCTGCACAACAGCAGGGGCTTTCAACAGGCAATCTGAGCGATTGCGCGCATCAATACCAATAGCCGTCAATTGATAGGCCCTGTCACCCGATTGAGCCAGCTCCCTGCCAAAGGATTCAAGCATAAATACAGGGAGATTATCAACACAGTAATACCCCATATCCTCTAACGTATGCAGGGTGGTACTTTTTCCTGAGCCTGACAGGCCTGTAACAATGATCAGCTTCATCTTTTTAGCACCCCATCAACGAGGGCTCAGTGGTAGCGTCTGTCTCTTTTTTTCTTCATTTTGAAAAATCATTTTTTGCTGACGTTCAGTAAAATCCTGGGCAGCATCATAGCCTTGACGACGATGAATATGTTGCCGCACAGCAGTTTCTATCAATATTGCCAGATTGCGTCCAGGGGCAACCGGAATGGTCACTTCAGGTGTGGCCACGCCCAGTAGCTCTCTGGTGGAGTAACTACCCTGCAGGCGATCTATCTGCGCCAGCTCTTCCTGACTCAACCGCTTCAGGTTAACGATAAGACGCAGATATTTCTCTTTATTGATAACACTGTCACCAAACATCGAACGCACGTTGAGTATGCCCAGCCCTCTAACCTCCAAAAATTCCTGCAATAGTGGCGGGCAACTACCTGTCAAAATATCGGGCGCCATACGTGCAAATTCCGGGGCATCATCAGCAATCAATCGATGGCCACGGGTAATCAGCTCCAATGCCAGCTCACTTTTACCAACTGCAGGATCACCTGTGAGCAGAACCCCCATCCCCTGCACCTCCATAAAAACACCATGGATAGTAATGCTCTCAGCCAGGGCACGGGTCAAATAGTATTGAAGATTACTGAGCAGTTTATTGTCGGGCAGCGACGAGCGTAACAATGGGGTATTGGTACGTTCGGCATAGTTTATAAACTCCTGGTTCATTTCAGAGTCATTAGCCAATATAACCGCAGCTGGCAGACCCCAGAACAGCTTGTCCATGACATCCTGATGGGAGTTTTTTCCCAGCGTAGAGAGATAGGCAAGCTCAGCAGGGCCAATAACCTGTATACGATTGGGATGGATATTATTGAGTTGCCCCGCCAGCGGCTGATCCTGCGCTTCGGGCAGCTTGCCTTTCAGGTGGCGACTGCCACCCGCTTCTCCAGCAACCCACTCCAGTGCCAGTTTGCCCTTGAGGGTATCAAACAGGTCACGGACGGTAGCCGGAACACTCATGCACTTTCCTGATAATCACTTGCCTGCTGTATGAGCACTGTAACCTCTTCGCTGTCCCTTGCTTCCCTGAGCTGATTACGAAACTCCTCTTTGCTAAAGAGCGATGCCAGTCTGGCCAGCAGCTGGAGATGTTCCTGGGTTGCATCATGGGGTACCAGCAATCCAAACACCAGATCGACAGGCTGGCCATCTATAGCGTCATAATCAATACCGGATTCCAAACAGACCAGAACGCCACACGCCTGATTAATGCCCTTCAATCGAGCATGTGGCAGCGCAACCCCATGTCCCAAACCCGTGCTGCCTAATCGCTCGCGCTCCAGCAGCTGTTCAAATACCTCTTCCGGTGAAAGGTTGGGAGCTGATGTTGCCAGCAGCTCCCCAACCCGTTCCAGTACACGCTTCTTGCTACCGGCCTTGCATTCGCAATCAACCCGTGTAGCGATAAGAAAGTTAGCGGGAAACATAAGTCTCTCTAGACAGATTACATGGCTAACCTAAATTCAATTCATACTTTAGGTCAGACTCTCTGTTGGCTCCAAATTAGTACGGTGGTTTTTGGTTTTTTCTTTGTGTTTCTTCACCTGCCGATCCAGTTTATCAACCAAAGCATCAATGGCTGCATACATATCTTCCTGTACTGACTCAGCAAAGACATCGGCTCCGTTAAGGTGAAGCGTAGCTTCTGCTTTTTGTCGTAACTTTTCAACAGTGAGAATGACATGCACGTTTGAAACATGGTCAAAGTGTCGTTCAAGCCGCTCAAATTTGCTTTCTACACAGTTACGTAAAGAATCGGTAATATCGATGTGGTGTCCGGTCAGGCTAATCTGCATTGTAAACTCCTGATTGTGTGATGCCTATGCAAGGCGTTTGCGTTCATTCGATGGCGGAATTGCCATGGATTCCCGATATTTGGCAACAGTACGTCGAGCGACCTTGATGCCTTGATCCGAGAGTATGGACGCGATTTTATTGTCGCTAAGTGGTTTGTTGGACCTCTCAGCAGCAACTAATTTTTTAATGAGCGCACGGATAGCTGTAGCTGAGCACTCCCCTCCTCCTGCCGTGCTGACATGACTGGAGAAGAAATATTTAAATTCTAAGGTACCACGCGGGGTATGCATATACTTCTGTGTGGTCACCCGGGAAATGGTTGATTCATGCATCTCCAGCTCTTCAGCCACATCCCTCAGCACCAGGGGTTTCATCGCCTCTTCACCATAATCAAAGAAAGGACGTTGAAATTCCACAATCTTGGTTGCTACCTTAAGCAACGTGTCGTTACGGCTGAGCAGGCTTTTTATAAACCAGCGTGCTTCCTGCAAATGATTTTTCAGGCAGGTATTATCCTCACTGTTATCAGCCCGCTTAATGAGGCTGGAATAGTCAGTATTAACCCGTATGCGTGGCGTGGCGTCAGGATTAAGCTCAACATGCCAGCTGCCATTTTTCTTAAATACAAATACATCGGGAACAACATAGGGCGCTGGTGACTCCGCTATAAGGCTCCCTGGGTGGGGATGGAGTGAGCGAATAAGGCAATTGATTTGACTCACCTCATCATCAGAAAGCTTCAACACCTGTTTGATTTTACTCTGATCCTGACGCGCCAACAGGTCGAAATGCTCACTCACAAGCTGAATAGCCATATCCAGCAGAGGCGTCTCTTCAGGCTGCTGCTGCAGCTGAAGCAGCAGACACTCCTGAGGGTCTCTGGCCGCAACGCCCGAAGGGTCAAAGCTCTGAATTCGATGCAATACAGCTTCAACCTCAGAAACCTCTATCTCTTCATTATCCATGCCCGCATGGATATCTTCCAGGCTGCACGTCAGGTAGCCATCTTCATTAATGGCATCAATAATCGAGGTGGCGATAGCCAGATCAGTATCATTAAAAAGTGATAGATTCATCTGCCAGATCAGGTGGTCATTCAGTGTCTTGGTGATATCTTTATGCAGGAGAAACTCGGTATCAGAACTATCGCGCTGAATACCAGACTGAGGGGGAGGCAGGCTTTCATAGACATCATCCCAGGCGCTATCTACAGGCAGCTCCTCTGGCATGCTGTCGGATGCCGCATTGATCTCCTGCTCATTATTGGCATCATTTCCATTCGCAGCAGAACGCTGGAGCGTATCATCATCCAGCTGCTCAGCTTTGTTCGATGATTCACGGGAAGCACCACCCTCCTCTTCAACTTCCAGCATCAAATTTGAATCAAGGGCATCCTGTATCTCTTGTTTAAGATCCAGGGTGGATAATTGCAGCAGCTTTATGGCCTGCTGCAATTGCGGGGTCATTGTGAGATATTGCCCTAGGCGAAGCTGTAGCGTCTGCTTCATGTGAACCTATTGTAATAAAGCTGGTACATTTCTTGTGTTGATCCCATTATTGACATTCTAGCCCAAAACCAAAGAGCTTGTCTGAGAATAGAAACCGCATCTACATACTGAAATCTTCACCAAGATATACCGCACGAACCCCATCATGCGCCAGAATATCATCCGGCTTTCCTTCCGCCAGCACGGCACCATCATTCACGATATAGGCTCGATCACAGATCCCTAGGGTCTCCCGGACATTATGGTCGGTAATCAGAATGCCTATCCCCAGGCTTGCCAGATGTTTGATTATTTTCTTAATATCCACCACAGAGATGGGGTCAACCCCAGCGAAAGGCTCATCCAACAAAATAAAACGGGGTTCCATCGCCAGCGTACGGGCAATCTCCAGGCGTCGCCTTTCCCCACCTGAGAGACTCATGGCAAGGCTATCACGGAGGTGGCTGATGCTTAGCTCCCGCATCAGATTTTCGCACTTTACCTCTCGCTCTTCGCCAGAAAGCGCTTTACGTGTCTCCAGAATAGCCAGTATGTTATCCCGTGTACTCAGCTTTCTAAAAGTTGATGGCTCCTGCGCCAGATACCCCAACCCCAATTGCGCCCGGGCATGCATGGGGAGCAGTGTAATATCATGCCGGTTAAGAGAGATGCTGCCTTTTTCTACCGGAACCAACCCCACAATCATATAAAAGCATGTGGTCTTACCCGCCCCGTTTGGACCCAGCAGCCCCACCACCTCACCGTTGGCAACCTCCAGTGAGATACCGTTTACCACAGCACGCTTGTTATATTGTTTGGTCAGCCCACTGGCTGAAAGCGTAGTCATTTTTTAGCAGCACTTTTCTTACGCGGGGCCAGGATCGTTTTAACCCGCCCAGATTTTACCGGCTTCTTGCCGCGTGATACCGCAGCACCCGCTTTCATAACGGCCTTGACCCTGTCATAGGTAATACGCTGGCTAGTCAGTTTATGCCCGCCACCCGGAAAGAGCACGGCATCTCCAACCATATAGAGCAGTTCACTGTTCGTATTGTATTCAATGCGCAACGCATTGGCTTTTACATCCTCTTTCTTGCCGTCTGGACGCTGCCGAAAATAGACCGGCCTCCCTTCAGCCTCCAGGCGATCTGTATTGCCTGCGCTCTGAAAAACATACACCTTGTCAGCCTTTAATCTGATACTGCCCTGAATCACCTCTACATTACCGCTGTAGGTGGTCACACCCTTGGCTTCATCAATCTCCATGCCATCTGCTTCAACCTCTATCGGTTCATCTTTATATGTGGAGAGCGCCAACACCTCGCCTCCAAATAGAAGCAACAGAGTTAATGCAAATGATAGTTGACCACCACAGCGCAGCCATTTAATTGATTTCATAGTGTCCTCGTACCTTTGATAGGAATTTAAGCCGTATCGGCTCATCAAGCCAGGCCTGCATGCCAACTGACGTTTGAATATCACCCAGACTGTGAACCCTTACCTTCTCATCTGTCTCGGCATAGTTCTCTTTTGGGCGCACCCGCAAATCACGGGTATTAATATGCACCGGACGAATCCCCGGCGCTGCAGCGCGATCAATCTTGACCACCCCATTGAGCAGCACCAGCTGCCCATCACCTGACATCCATCCTGTTTCTGATTTGATTTTCCAGGGAGGGACACCCTCTTCATAGATCACCAGATGAGGACGTGTCAGCTCTGTACTGTCATCATCTGGATAGTGCAGCATCCGCTCGGCGGAGAGGGTTTGCTCCAGCTTGCCATCCATATCCATATTGGTGACGGAGAAGTCCTCCACATAATAATCAGGGGTATGCTCAACCTTGACCTTTTCACGCTCCTCTTTACCCGTCATCTGCAACAGCAGGGTACTTCCTGCTCCCAGCAGAATAAACAGCGCCCCGATAACGACTCTTCTCTGACTCAACATCTGCACTCTATTCGAGGTAGGCTCGATATGCCTCGTCAAGCGTACCCTGCGCCTTCATAAGCAGTTCGCAGACCTCTCGCACCGCACCCCTTCCACCTGCCGCAGGTGTTTGCCAATGAGCCTGCTGCTTGACCAGTGAGTGGGCATCTGCAACCGCAACCGCAAATCCGACTCGCCGCATCAGTGGCAGGTCAATCAGGTCATCACCCACATAGGCCACCTGCCCGGATTCAAGCCCCAATTTTGCCAATAGATCCCGATAGGCGGGGAGCTTCTCATGCTGGCCCTGGTAGATATGCCTGACCCCCAGACTCTGCATGCGTTGCGCAACGAGTTTGGAGCTGCGGCCGGTAATTACACCCACCTCAACACCCGAGCGCATCAGCAGTTTTATGCCCAGGCCATCTTTGATATTGAAGGTCTTGAGCTCTTCACCACTGTTGCCCAGGTATAGATTGCCATCGGTCAATACGCCATCCACATCAAAGATGACCAGACGGATACGACTCGCTTTTTCCAGAACATCCTGCATCGCTTTTACACCACACCTGCCCGTAATAGATCATGCATATTGAATGCACCGATCAAACACTGCTGCTCATCCAGCACCAGCAGCGCATTTATCTTTTTCTCTTCCATCATCTGCAGCGCCTCTGCTGCCAACTGATCAGCACGGGCGGTGGTGCAGCCTGTGGTCATCACCTCTTGCATTGTGCTGTGATGAAGATCCAACCCCCGATCCAGCACCCGCCGCAGATCACCATCGGTAAAGATGCCGACCAGCCGCCCCTGATCATCCACCACGGCAGTCATCCCCAGCCCCTTATTGCTCATCTCCAGCAACGCATCCGACAGTAGTGCCCGGACATTCACCTGCGGCACCCGATCGCCCGTGTGCATAATATCACCGATATGCAGCAGCAGACGCCGCCCCAGGGTTCCACCGGGGTGAGAGCGCGCAAAATCCTCCTGCGTAAAACCCCGCGCCTCCAAAAGCGCTATCGCCATGGCATCACCCATAACCAGCGCCGCCGTGGTGCTGGAGGTGGGTGCCAGATTCAGCGGACAAGCCTCCTGCTCAACACTGACATCAATATGGATATCAGCATTCCGGGCCAGCGTGGAGTCCGCTTTGCCCGTCATTGCAATCAACGGCACACCCTGACGTTTTATCAATGGAAGGATGGTCAACAGCTCTGCTGTCTCACCCGAATTGGAGAGGGCCAACACAACATCCTTGGCGGTAATCATCCCCAGATCACCATGACTGGCCTCACCGGGATGGACAAAAAAAGCGGGGCTACCCGTACTGGCCAGGGTGGCGGCAATCTTGCCCCCAATATGGCCAGACTTCCCCATACCCGTTACGACGATACGCCCTTCGCATCCCAGCATGTAGCCACAGGCCGTGGCAAAATTCCCGTTGATACGCTGGCTCAGCGCGTCAACAGCCCTGGCTTCTGTCTTGATAACGGCCAGCCCCAGCGCCTGAAGTTGCTCAATCTGAGCTGATGGAAGATCGACTAATTTGGTCATACTTTTATCTCGTCCAATATGCGGACAATGGCCGTCTGCTCGGCAGGCTCCTCAACCTCAATGAAGAGGAATGCCTGGTAGGCCACAAAGCACAATACCAGAACCAGCCCTTCGAAACGGTTGATTCTACCATTGCCGCCAAAGCCATAGCCCATAATAAAGAGCGCCAGTGTCAGGCCAATCATAACAGGCAGATCACGGCTGAGTACCTCTGGGGCAAAACACCCGGCATAATAACACCCGGCACAGAGAGCACCGCCAGCAGGTTATAGATATTCGAACCGATGACATTACCAATCGCAATATCGTGTTCATTTTTTAGCGCACTGGTGATAGAGGCCGCGAGCTCAGGCAGGCTGGTTCCCAGCGCAACGATGGTCAACCCTATCACCAGATCACTGATACCAAAGGAAAGCGCAATATTCACCGCCCCCCAAACCAGCAGGCGCGAGCTGAACAACAGCAGGCCAAGCCCAATCACAAACCAGATAATGGCTGATTTTGTGCTGAGGGCTTCAGACATTTCTGCCTCATATTCGCTCGTCATGGGATCTTTTTCCGTACGGCTTCGGAGTGCAATCCTCGCCAAGCCAACGATCACCAACACCAGGGAGGCCATCAGAATAACGCCATCCAGGCGGCCCAGCTCCCCATCCAGCATCAGCACCAGCACCAACATGCATATCGCCAACAGAATGGGATATTCGCGCCGTAGCGCATTGGAGCAGACCGTTAGCGGCACAATCAGCGCTGTAACACCCAGAATCAGGCCAATATTGGCTATATTTGACCCCAGGGCATTACCGATAGCCAGGCCGGGATTGCCCTGAAAAGAGGCCATGGCAGAGACCAGGATCTCTGGCGCTGAGGTACCCAACCCGACAATAGTCAGACCAATCAGCATGGGTTAAAGGCCCAAATTACGTGCAATGGCAGATGCACCCATGACAAAACGGTCTGCCCCCCAAACCAGCAGGGCAAAACCAACAACGATTGCAACGATATTCAGCAGCATATTAGAGAAACGTTTCCAGATAAATCCACATGTAAGAACCGCGCATTTTTCCAGACCTTCAGCCGATTGTCCAAGGCCGCTTGACCCCATAGAGTAGAAGAGGTGAAAATACGCCGTTTTGAAAGCCTGGCGCCTTGCCCATCTCTTGGCCGTCCTGCAATAAATCTAGATTTAAGCATAGAACTGGGAAGTCATGTCACAACACCCTAACGATAGCAACGAACCATTGGTCAAGATCCGTGGCCTGCGATTTTATCGTCGCGAGCGGGCTATCTTTGATGGTGTTGATATCGATATCCCCAAAGGATTGATTACGGCCATCATGGGGCCAAGCGGCACCGGCAAGACAACACTGCTCAAACTGATCGGTGGGCAGCTCCGCCCGGATGCCGGCACCATCCATGTTGGCGGGCAGGATGTGCACAAGCTAAACAACAAGGATCTGTATAAGCTGCGCATGCGTATGGGCATGCTGTTTCAAAGCGGCGCCCTGCTGACGGATATCAACGTATTCGAAAATGTAGCCTACCCTTTACGAGAGCATACGCAGCTACCGGAATCCATCATCCGCAAGCTGGTACTCATGAAACTGGAGGCCGTTGGCCTGCGTGGGGCACGGGATCTGATGCCATCTGAGCTATCCGGTGGCATGGCGCGACGCGTAGCACTGGCTCGTGCTATCGTGCTGGATCCACAAATGATCATGTACGATGAGCCTTTTACCGGGCAGGATCCTATCTCCATGGGGGTTCTGGTACAGCTTATCCCACGACTCAACAAGGCCAGCCGCCTGACCAGCATCGTCGTCTCGCACGATGTGGAGGAGACCGCCGGTATTGCAGACATCATCTATGTCATCTCAAACGGCAAGGTGATCGCCGGCGGCCCCAGCGAACAGATCGCCAACTCCGATTCACCCTGGGTGCGCCAGTTTATGGACGGCCTGGCCGATGGGCCGGTACCCTTCCACTTCCCGGCAAAACCACTGGAAGCCGACATGCTGGAAAACGCAGCAGCAACAGGAGCAATTCACTGATGGAGCAACTGGCCCGACTGGGACGCATCGGCATCAGCAGCCTGGAACGGCTGGGGCGCGGGCATCTCCTGTTGGCACACATGTTCTCAGGGGTTACCGCCCTTATCATGCGGCCAACGCTGTTGATTGCACAGATTCACTCCGTGGGTGTGTTCTCAATGCTGATCATCACCATATCCGGCCTTTTTGTCGGCATGGTATTAGGACTCCAGGGATACTACATTCTCTCTCAGTTCGGCGCTGAAGAGACCCTGGGCGTCATGGTCGCCGCATCCCTGGTGCGTGAATTGGGGCCGGTGGTCACGGCGCTGCTGTTTGCAGGCAGGGCCGGATCTGCCCTGACTGCCGAGATCGGCCTGATGAAGGCAACGGAGCAGCTCTCCGGGCTGGAGATGATGGCTGTTGACCCGATCAAGCGGATACTGACCCCCCGCTTTATGGCCGGACTAATCTCCATGCCGCTGCTCGCGGCGCTGTTTAGCGCCATTGGTGTAATAGGCGGACATTTTGTCGGCGTAGGGCTACTGGGTGTGGACGAAGGCGCCTACTGGTCGCAGATGCAGTCCAAGATTGATCTGCATGAAGACATCTATAACGGTGTCATCAAGAGCATCGTCTTTGGGTTCGTCTGTACCTGGATTGCACTGTTTCAGGGACATGACTGCATTCCAACATCGGAAGGCGTCAGTCGGGCAACCACCCGCACGGTTGTACACTCAGCCCTGGCGATACTCTGTTTGGATTTTGTGCTAACCGCACTGATGTTTGGAGAATAACAATGGTACAGATGAGAACCATGGAAATCATGGTCGGCGCCTTCATGGCCGCCGGCTTTGTGGCACTGTTTTTTTTGGCCATGCAGGTCAGTAACCTGAGCAACCTTACCGAAGGCGATGGATATCACATCACCGCCCGCTTCGATAATATAGGCGGCCTCAAGGTTCGTTCACCCGTCGCTATGGCAGGTGTGCGTATCGGTCGGGTAACCAAGATCTCATTCGACAACACAACCTATGAAGCCATCGTCACCATGCTGGTCGACAACAGCCACAACACCATCCCAGATGATACCTTTGCCAAGATATATACCGCCGGTCTTTTGGGAGAGCAGTATATTGGGCTGGATCCAGGTGGCAGCGAAGAGTTCCTGACCGAAGGGGGCAAGATTTCGCTCACCCAATCCGCACTGGTGCTGGAGGAGATCATCGGGCAATTCCTGTTCAGTAAAGCAGAAGAGGGCGGCAGTAATGAATAAGATAAAGTGGATACTGTTTCTGGCCGCACTGATTGGGCTGCAGCCCGCCTGGAGTTCCACGCAGGAACCTTTGAATCTGGTACGCGACACCTCCAGCCAGGTATTGGAAAAGATTATCGACAGAAAGCAGGAGCTGAACAGGTCGCCAGAAAAGATATTCGATCTGGTCAATACTATTGTGGTGCCTCACTTCGATTTTCCACGCATGTCACGCATGGTGCTTGGAAAGTATTGGCGCAAGGCCAGTGATGCTCAAAAAGATGCATTTATCGGGCAGTTCCAGGCCCTATTGATTCGCACCTATGCCATTGCCCTGCTCAACTATTCGGATCATGCCATTAAATATCTGCCCATGCGTGAGCCGGCTGACGCATCGAAAGTCATGGTAAAAACAGAGGTTAAATCCAGTGGCGCACCTCCCGTTCCCATCAACTATCGTCTGCACCTGAATGACGGGAGCTGGAAGGTGTACGATGTTATCATCGACAACATCAGCCTGGTATCCAACTACCGTACAGGATTTTCAAACCAGATCCGCCGTAAAGGTCTGGACAGCCTTATTGCACAACTGAAAAAGAAGAATGACAAGGTCACGCAATGAGCCGTGCCACACTCAATTGCGCTGACGATGGTATACTCACCATCAACGGCGAATTTGGCTTTGCAACAGCATCCGATCTGCTCACACAGGGACAAAACCTGGTAAACAGACGCAAGGAGTTGACCATCGACCTCAGCGGTGTAACCGGCAGTGACAGCGCCGGTCTGGCCCTGATGCTGGAGTGGATGGATCAATTCAAAGCCGCCGGACAACAACTTCATTTCCTCAATGTGCCTGAATCACTGCTGGAAATAGCACGGGTCAGCAACCTTGCTGACCTTCTCCCACTCGCGGATATCTGATGGATAAACTTATTATTACTGGCGGCACCTCTCTGCAGGGTGAGGTACGCATCGCTGGCGCAAAAAACGCCGCACTGCCCATTCTGGCGGCAACCCTGCTGGCCGATAGCCCAATGACTATCGGCAACGTACCCCACCTGCATGACATCACCACAACCATGGGGCTGTTGGGACGCATGGGGGTACAGCTGGTGGTCGACGAGCGCATGCGCATTGAGGTAGACCCCAACACCATCACAAACTACTCAGCACCCTACGAGCTGGTCAAGACCATGCGCGCCTCCATTTTGGTGCTCGGCCCACTGCTCAGCCGCTTTGGTCAGGCTGATGTCTCCCTGCCCGGCGGTTGCGCCATCGGCTCACGCCCGGTCAATCTGCATATCGATGGGCTGCGCGCTATGGGTGCGGAAATCCAGGTTGAAGGCGGCTATATCCGCGCCAAGGCCAAGCGCCTGAAAGGCGCTCGTCTGGTGATGGACATTGTCACCGTGACCGGCACTGAAAATCTGATGATGGCAGCTGCCCTGGCCGATGGTGAAACCCTCATCGAAAATGCCGCCCGCGAACCTGAAGTTGTCGACTTGGCCAACTGCCTGAACAAGATGGGGGCAAAGATCACGGGGGCTGGCACTGACAGCATCTGCATCAAAGGCGTTGAGAAGCTCAGCGGCACCGACTACAACGTGCTGCCAGACCGGATTGAAACCGGCACCTACCTGGTCGCTGCAGTCATCACAGGCGGAAAAATCAAGATTCGTGACACAGCCCCAACGCTGGTGGATGTTATTTTACAAAAGCTGCGGGAGGCCGGGGCCGTCATCGAGACAGGCAAGGATTGGATCACCCTCGATATGCAGGGCAGACGACCAAAGGCCGTGGATGTCCACACCGCCCCCTACCCCGCCTTCCCGACCGATATGCAGGCCCAATTTACTGCGCTGAATTGCATTGCCGAAGGGGTTGGCATCATCACCGAGAACGTCTTTGAGAATCGCTTCATGCACGTACAGGAGATGCAACGCATGGGTGCCAACATCAAACTCGAAGGCAATACCGCTATCTGCACCGGCATTGAGCAACTGACCGCAGCCCCCGTCATGGCCACCGACCTGCGCGCCTCAGCCAGTCTGGTACTGGCTGGCCTGGTTGCCAAAGGTGAAACCATTGTCGATCGCATCTACCACATCGACCGTGGTTACGACTGCATTGAAGAGAAACTGGCAGGGCTTGGCGCACACATCAAGCGCATACCCGATTGACCACATCACACATAAACAGACCAAGAGAACAGGATTGCAACGTGGAATTTGATGGCCGCATTACCATTGCACTCTCCAAGGGGCGGATCTTTAAGGATACCCTGCCACTGCTGAGGCATGCCGGAATCGTGCCTGTCGATGACCCCGAGACCAGCCGCAAGCTGATCCTGGATACCAATCACCCTCAGATCAAACTGGTGATCATCCGCGCTTCCGATGTACCTACCTACGTCCAATATGGCGCTGCCGATCTTGGCGTTGCCGGCAAAGATGTTCTGCTGGAGCATGGTGGAGGCGGCCTCTACGAACCACTGGATCTGGAGATCGCCAAATGCCGTCTGATGGTCGCAGGCGTGAAGGGCGCACAGCTAAGCAACAGTCGTCTGCGCATCGCCACCAAATTCATCAACAGCACACGCCGCCACTTTGCCGCCCAAGGCAAGCAGGTTGAGATCATCAAGCTCTATGGTTCGATGGAGTTGGCGCCGCTGGTAGGGCTATCGGACCTGATCGTCGATGTGGTCGACACCGGCAACACCCTGAAAGCCAACGGCCTGATACCGCTGGAGCACATCAGTGATATCAGCTCCCGGTTAGTCATTAACAAGGCTGCCTGGAAGATTAAACACAACAGCATCACAGCGCTGGTCAATGCCCTGAGCGTGGCTGTAAATGAACGCAGTACAAAGGGAAAAAACAATGGCTAAGATCCAACAACTGACCACAACAGACCCTGATTTTGAACAGCAACTCAGGGCGCTACTGGCCTGGGAATCGGTCTCCGACCAGCAGGTCAACCAGACCGTAAACGACATCATTGCCGAGATCCGCAGCCGTGGCGATGCAGCCCTGGTTGAATACACCCATCGTTTTGATCGCTGGGAGCCCGCCAATGCAGCTGCACTGGAGATCCCGGCCGAACGGCTGGAACGCGCCTATAACTCAATCCCGGCAAAGCAGCGTGATGCCCTGGAACATGCCGCACAGCGCATCCAGGCCTACGCCAAACATCAAAAGATGGACTCCTGGTCATACACCGAGAAAGATGGCACCCTGCTGGGCCAACAGGTCACGCCACTGGATCGGGTCGGCCTCTACGTGCCAGGCGGCAAGGCGGCCTACCCCTCCTCCGTGCTGATGAACGCCATCCCTGCCAAGGTGGCCGGCGTCCCGGAACTCATTATGGTCGTACCCACGCCCGATGCCGAGGTCAATCTGCTGGTACTGGCTGCCGCCCACATCGCCAGGGTAGACCGTATATTCGCCATCGGTGGCGCCCAGGCCGTGGCGGCACTCGCCTACGGCACCGAGTCAATCCCTGGCGTGGACAAGATCGTCGGCCCCGGCAACATCTATGTCGCCACCGCCAAGCGCGCCGTCTTTGGCCAGGTGGGCATCGATATGGTGGCCGGGCCTTCTGAGATATTGGTGGTCTGCGATGGCCAGACCAACCCTGACTGGATCGCAATGGATCTCTTCTCACAGGCCGAACATGACGAAGATGCCCAATCCATCCTGATCTCACCTGATGCTGGATTTATCCAACAGGTAAAGGCCAGCATTGAAAAGCTGCTGCCAGAGATGGAACGCCGGGAGATCATCAAAACCGCCCTACGTGAGCGCGGTGCCCTGATTCAGGTGAGAGGCCTGGATGAGGCCGTGGATGTCATCAACGCCATCGCCCCTGAGCACCTGGAGCTATCCATCGCCAATCCACAGACAATGGCCAAAAAGATC
This sequence comes from Gammaproteobacteria bacterium, assembly GCA_024275295.1. Lineage (GTDB taxonomy): Bacteria > Pseudomonadota > Gammaproteobacteria > Chromatiales > Chromatiaceae > WFXD01. The sequence continues at coordinate 22,882 of JAJRZI010000011.1, forward strand.
CACCACGCCGGTGCCATCTTCATGGGACGCTACACCGCTGAGGCACTGGGCGACTATTGTGCAGGCCCCAATCACGTACTACCCACCTCACGCACGGCTCGCTTCTCATCACCACTGGGCGTCTATGATTTCCAGAAGCGATCCAGCCTGATCATGGCCTCTGCCATGGGTGCAGCACACCTGGCTAATTCAGCATCAATCCTGGCTCGTGGTGAAGGACTCACTGCCCATGCCCGCTCTGCCGAATATCGCAGAGATGGAAACAACGCCAACACACCCCAACAGGAAGATGAGTGCTGTGGCAACGGCTGCTGCAGCCAGTGACCAAGATGAATATTCAAGCCTCCATCGACCACTGGGTACGCCCAGAGATTAAAGCACTATCCGCCTACCATGTGCCGGATTCCAGTGGCCTGATCAAGCTGGATGCGATGGAAAACCCCTACACCTGGCCAGAAACACTGCGCCAAGAGTGGCTGGAGCTACTGCACAAAACCAACGTCAACCGCTACCCTGATCCACAGGGCGCCGAACTGAAACAGCGCCTGCGCATCAGTATGGATATACCTGAAGATGCCGGGCTGCTATTGGGTAATGGCTCTGATGAACTGATCCAGATGCTGGCCCTGACCCTGGCCGGGCCAGATCGGGTTGTGCTTTCGGTTGAACCCAGCTTCGTCATGTATCGCATGATCGCCCTCTTTGCTGGCATGCCCTACCAGGGCGTACCGCTAAAGAGCAAGGATTTCAGCCTGGATCTTCCTGCGCTGTTAGCCGCCATTGAGCAACATCAACCTGCCATTATCTATCTGGCCTATCCCAACAACCCCACTGGCAATCTGTTTACAGCAGCCGATATCCGGCAGATTATCAAGGCAGCGCCGGGGCTGGTGATTGTCGATGAGGCCTACGCCCCCTTTACCGATGCCAGTTTTATGAGCGAGGTGGGACGCCACCCCAACCTGCTGGTGATGCGCACCCTCTCAAAACTGGGACTGGCCGGGTTACGACTGGGTCTGCTGGCAGGCCCCAAACCCTGGCTGGATGAGATCGACAAGACCCGCCTACCCTACAACATCAACACCCTGACCCAGGTCAGCGCAGCATTTGCCCTGCGGCATGAGTCGGTATTTGATGAACAGACCCAGCTCATCCGCCAGGGGCGCAGCCAGCTATCTGCTGCACTGAACGGCATGGATGGCGTCACACCCTACCCCAGCGATGCCAACTTTATTCTGGTGCGCATGCCAGCCAGCCGAGCCAATGAGATCCACGCAGCCATGCGCGACCAAAAGGTACTGGTCAAAAACCTCAACGGCTCCCACCCGCTGCTGGCAGATTGTCTGCGCATTACCGTTGGCACCCCCGCAGAGAACCAGGCCGCCATCAACGCCCTCAAGGCTGCACTATGATCAAACATCTACTCCTTATTGCTCTCTTTATGCTGCTCCTGACCAGTGGCACAACCCAGGCCGGGACAGAGAAAATCACCCTTAAAATGCCACCCGCCTCACTGGCGCAGTGGTATAAACCGGCAAACAAACGCCAGGTTTGGCTGCACACCATGTTCCGACTGCGCCGGGAGATGCAGGCCGTAAAGGAGTACGCCAGACAGAAAGATCCCGTTGGCACAAAAAAATGGGGGCAACGTCTGGCCAAAAACTACCGCTCAATCCCCAAAATGGTGCCAGAATGGAAAAATGAAGTGAGGCTGGATTGGGCAGATATACTGGAGACCGCCGCACAGAAAGGTAACTTCAAAAAGGTGCTGCGCGCCCACGACAAGCTGGATGCCAGCTGCAACCTCTGCCACCAGGATTTTCAGGCGCTGTCCGCCGCCCTCTACCGATCACCTGATTTCAGCGCAGAGAAAATAGGGTTCAAAGGCAAAACAGTCCACTACGACAGATTCATGGAGCTGCTCTCAAATACGCTCAACCGCATAAAGATAGCCATTGAAGATCAACGCCCACAGATTGCAAAACGCTCTCTAAAACGGCTCAAAACCCAACTACAGGCCTTGGGGGCAAACTGTTCACAATGCCACCGGGATGAGATACCCAAAGAGAGAATACTGGGGCAGGCAACCCAACAACTACTCAAGGGATTGGCTGAAAGTATTCGTGACAATCAGCCCAAACAGGCCGGAAGATTTCTTGGCAAGGCCGCTGTTGCCATCTGCGCCCGTTGTCATGGCGTACACCGCACCCTTAGTGATCTGAAGGGGTTTCTGGCGCAATAGCGTAGCGTATTGCGCCGAATGGCAGTTTGATGGTGGGTTACGCTATCGCTAACCCACCCTACCGATCTGAAACAGTTTTTAGCCCCTCCATAAAATTAAAGTACCCAATCCACTCAAATCCAAATAGCCAACAGCGTTTTTAGGCACACTTCTTGCCCCCCCGCATTCTCCATTAGAATCCCCACAAAAAGCAGGACTTAACCCAAGAACAACAACTGGAGGGACTCATGTACAAACCCCGCAAACTGACCCTGGCCATTGCCGCAGCCCTGGGACTTTGCCACGGCATGTCCGCA